>JAIZWN010000335.1 GCA_020443945.1 Candidatus Thiosymbion ectosymbiont of Robbea hypermnestra
GTGTAACCTCGCCTTGGCGCGTTTGGGGGGCTCCCTGCGGGCGCGACGAGAAACGGCCATCTGCGTCGTTGCGCGAGCTTGAAAGAGGGCTAGCTATTCCTGCGCTCGCACGCCTCGCATCTGACCGCTTCTCGCCGCGCTGAGAGCGCAAAATAAGGTGAAATGGGGTGCTAGTGCCACCTTCGGTTCAAATGAACCCACCACTTCATAAAGATTCCTGGGAACCTTGAAAAGTGGTGGGGCATCTCTGCCCCGCACAGGCACCTTGAATTTTTCAAGGCGCCCTCTTTATGGACCTCGGATTATTATCGAAATTTCATGCGTATTGATACACAGGTGTTTCAATTACACGTAGCGGCCTCTTTTCGCCTTTAATGAATTCTTGAATATGCTTTGATTCCCCTATGATCGAGATCATTGCCGACGACCGTGAGCGGAACGGAAACGTGATCGAGCGTCTGCGCGAGCACGCAGAGGTATCCCTTACCATCGGGCGCCTGCCGTTGGGCGATTACCGAATCGACGAGGCCCTGCTCATCGAACGCAAGACCCTTCCCGATCTCGTCGCCTCGATCAAGGACGGACGCCTGTTCGGTCAGGCCCACAGGTTGATCGGCTCACCGTTGCGGAAGGCGCTCATTCTGGAAGGAACGGCGGCGGATCTGGCCGGATCGGGAATGCGCCGCGAGGCTATTCAAGGCGCTTTGATTGGTCTGACCCTCTATCTGAGTCTACCCCTATTGCGTTCCCGGGACCCGGCCGAGACGGCTCAGCTCATGCTCTTCGCGGCGCGCCAAGGCCGTCTGGTAGCCACTGGTACGGTGCCCCGTCCCGGCCGCCGTCCCCGAGGCAAATCACGGATTCAGTCCCGCGTTCTGCAGGGATTGCCGGGAATCGGGCCGCAACGGGCGCGATACCTGCTAGAGACCTTCGGGAGCCTGGAAGGGGTTATACAGGCCGATACCGAGTCCCTTGCATCGGTACGCGGCATCGGCCAGGCTACCGCGGAGACGATTCGCTGGGCCGTAAAAGAGCCCAACCCTGATTACAGCAGCTCCGACGAGATGACTTCCTTATGGGAAATTTGAATCTGAAATGGGGTACTAGTGCCTAGTTCCAGTTTATTTTTCCTGTAGATGCGACCTCGCTGGGGGGTCATCATTTCGCTTGCTATTGTGGGTAGAGACGCTTGCGTTTGACGCGAGCCGCCTCGGTGGTGAATTGCCAGTCAACACCGGCTTGTTCTTGGTTGCGCTGTTCCGCCCACGCCGTGGTCTCATGGCGGAGGGTTTCGAGCTCAGGGATGCGGCGGTTCAAGCACTGCTTGGTCAGTACGCTCAGTTCGCTTTCAGCGCTATTCAACCAACTGCCAGGCTTGGGGGTGTAGTGGATTTCCAAGCGGTCGCGCAAACGCCGCGCTTCGGCGGGCGCAAAGGCCTTATACAAGGAGGCCGGGGTGTGGGTGTTCAAGTTGTCCCACACCAGTACGACTTTCTTGGCTGCGGGATAATCGACATCCAGCAAGGTTTTGACCTCTTGGGCCAGATCAAGAGCCGTTCTGGTGGGCCGCACACGCACGTGGCGGCGTCCACCCAAGGGTTCGGTCATCATGAAGTTGACCGCGGTTCCCGCCCGTTCGTATTCGTAATCGTAGCGGGCCGGTTGACCCGGTTTGGCGGGGAGAGGCTGACGGGTTTCCTGGACCAACTGCACTGGCTGTTCATCCAGACAGACCACCGGGTATGCGGGGTCATACGGCCGTTGATAGACATCCAAAACATCCTCCATACACGCAACCAATTCGGCGTTCTGCGCGCGCGGAATCACCCACCCGAGGCGCTGATGCGGTTTCAGTTCGTTTTTTGGTAGTCCTAAAATCTGTAGGATGGGGCGCGAGACCACGCTAGGCTTTGCCTGTCCTATCATCCTATAGATC
>JAIZWN010000336.1 GCA_020443945.1 Candidatus Thiosymbion ectosymbiont of Robbea hypermnestra
CGCTCTCAGCGCGGCGAGAAGCGGCCAGCCGCGAGGCGCGTGAGCGCAGGAATAGCTACCCCTATTGCAAGCTCGCGTAACGAAGCGGATGGTCGCTTCTCGTTGCGCCCGAAGGGAGCCCCCCAACCGCGCCAAGGCCAGGCGTGGCGTGGCTCTCTCGCTCGGTACTCTCCTCTTGCCTTGGCGCGGTTGGGAGGGCTCTGAGGGTGAAAAATAAGGTGAAACGGGGCACTAGC
>JAIZWN010000337.1 GCA_020443945.1 Candidatus Thiosymbion ectosymbiont of Robbea hypermnestra
AGCTCTTCGTACATCGCTATAACACCGAATTACTGCCATCTTTGGGCTAGAGATTAACTCACATATTAACCACTACCTAGAAAGTGAAATGGGGTGCTCGCTCGTTTCTACGCTCGGGCGTGGGAGCCGGAGAATCATTCGGCCATCCTTCCGGCAGAAAGTGTTGGAATCCGGACTCCAGGGTGGGCTGTGTCCACCAGGACACAACTCGGCCGGGGTCCCACCCGGAACGGCGGTGTGGTAGTAACCGCAATGGTGGGAGCCGCCCAGCCGGCTCGTCAGGCGGCCACCGCGGTTGTGTTCCCGGACCACCCGGGCGTTACCAACTGAACAGCATCCACTGGGACAGCTCGTTGCTCCACACCCGGTCCCTGCGGACATCGAGCCGGCCATCCCCGGTCGTATCCAGAAGATAGTAGGGCGGGCCGACCAGAGGCTGCACCTTCACCATGTAAAGCTGGCCGCGCACCCGATACTCGTAGATGGTTTCCCGCCCGGTCTCGACGATGGTGACCTCGGGCCCCACGGTTTCGCCCCGATAGGCCGACGGCGGCAGCTCGGGCGGCGCCAACAAGGAGTCTTCGGCGCCAGTTTGCGCCGCCGACAAGGCGAGGGCGATCAAGACGGCGGCCAGGATCGATTGTTTCATCTTATTGCAGCCCCGACAGTCTCAGCGAAGGACCATGTTAGTGGAAAGGGGCGGGGTTTGCCCGTTTTTTTCGGGGACGGGTTGGCGTTTCGACGGGCACCATGGGAGACTCCTCACACCGTTTCCCGCCGATTTCCCCCATCTTTTTTGCAAGGGAATTTCATGGGCTTTCACCCCTTCTCCTTTCCGGCGGTTTCGATGGGAGCCCGGAAAGCCCCCGAGCATCCCATTTCACCTTATTTTGCGTTCTCAGCGCGGCGAGAAGCGGTCGGATACGAGGCGCGCGAGCGCAGGATATAGCCACTCCTGTCTTTCAAGCTCGCGCAACGACGCGGATGGTCGCTTTCGTCGCGCCCGCAGGGAGTCCCCCAAACGCGCCCAGGCGGGATTACACAGTTTAAGCGATTCCTGCATGCTGCGCCTTGGCGCGTTCGGGGACTTGAGAGGGTGTAAAATAAGGTGAAATGGGGTACTGACCTGCGACAGATGTCGGACAATCGAACCCTGCCCCCCTGTGACCTTGCCGGTCGAGGGGTGCTGATCACCCGCCCCGCGGCCCGGGCCGAGGCGTTGTGTCGACTCGTCGAGGCCGCCGGGGGTAAAGCCATCCGCTTTCCCACCATCGCCATCGAGCCCATAGCGAACCGGGAACCGATACGGGAACTACTGACCCGGGATTGGGACCTGATCCTGTTCGTCAGCCGCAACGCGGTTGAACATGCCTTGCCCTTGTTCCCAGGTCACCGCTTGCCCGCGAAGCCGCGGTTGGGCGCGATCGGCGCGGCTACCGCACAAGCCCTGACCCTGGCCGGTCGGCCCCCGGAGCTGGTACCCCCTGGTTGCTTCGACAGCGAATCCCTGCTGACGCTCCCGGAGCTCGCGAATCTCGCCGACCGACATGTGTTGATCGTGCGTGGGGTGGGCGGCCGCGGCTTGCTGGGAAATACCCTGGTCGAACGGGGCGCACGGCTTGCTTACGCCGAGGTTTACCGCCGTGTGCCGCCCATCACCGACGCGGCTCCCTTGCTGACGCGCTGGCGGCAAGACGTACAGCTTATTACGGCCACGAGCGGGGAGATACTGGATAACCTGTTCACCTTGCTCGGACGCGATGGACGGCATTTGCTGCTGGACACGCCCCTGGTGGTGGTCAGCAAACGTACCGAGAAAACGGCCAGGGCACTCGGGTTCGCCCGCGTAGAGTCGGCGGGCGGCGCCTCGGACACCGCCGTTCTCGCCGCCTTGTGCCGCGTGATCGAACCCCGTCGTCTACGATAAACCGGAGACGGGAAAGCAAACGCCCGGCAAGCAAGATAGGTTTCCGGTTCCGAATAGATAATCACACAGGACTTGAAACCTATGCGCGGGGGGCGCCTTTGACGCCCACTTTCAAGCCGGGATTCAGCCTTGAGGTGTGGTGGTCGTCCGAGTCGGAGCGACGGGGGTGGTGTTGGGAGCAGGTGCCGGGGCGACCGGAGTGGTGGTCGGGGCAACAGCTTGATCGGTTACCGTAGCGGAGGTCGGAGCCGCCTTGGGGACAAGCGCGGTAGGGACCCCGGCCGGAACGGTTTGCGGCTTGGTGGCAGGTTTCTCGGGGGTCTTGGTCATCCTGGTGCGAGGGGGCATGAATGCATGGGTGGAGCGATAAGGATGGGTGAAGCGGTCAGCCTCGATTTTTCTGCGGCGCTCGGCCATTCTCCTGGTCATTTTGTCATGACGGGCCTTGGATTCTTCCAGAATCTTGGCGCGATAGGCCTCCAACTCAGCGTACCGATCCTGCATAAAGGCTGGGACCGGTGGTTGCGGCATATTTGTCGGGAAAGGCTCGGGCATCGTGGGCATGGTTGGGTATTCGGGCATACTCATGTCCCACGGATCCGTAGGACCCATGTTGTCTCGGGGATCCATGCCTTGCGCCTGCATGCGTTTGACCGCCTGAGCCTGTTGGGCGGCCATTTGCTCGGCCCGTTGGCGATGGGCGGCCATCATGCGTTCCATCGCCTTTGTTTGTTGCTGCGCCAGGGCCTGTTGCTGGTCTTGGGTCATGCCGTAAGGGGTACAGGGGCCACCCCACCAGGCACTGGCGGATACGGATGCGGCGGCAAGCGCGACAGCGGAGGCGAGGGTTAGGATCTTCTTCATGTCGAATATTCCTGAACTCGAGGGGTTGAACCGATAACGGGAGGCATCTTGTTTTTCCTGCAGCGGTACGGCGTACCGGATGAGGAGATAATAAGTATATAAGTAAATTCTGATTTTTCAATTTAAAATGACTACCGATCTATCGATTTCCATAAATATAAACAAAGGGACCTATATACCTGACTCGCCATTGACACCCCTTGTTTCTTGACTTGACTAGCCAAGGGCGCACTGGCACTCATAGGTTCTCTATATTTTTTGCTTAAATTTCAAACAGTTACAAATAGTTTTCAAAGGCGGCAATAAAAGTGGCGAAAACCTTGCTAACTTCATAATAT
>JAIZWN010000338.1 GCA_020443945.1 Candidatus Thiosymbion ectosymbiont of Robbea hypermnestra
GCCGTTGAAAATGAAGGAATCGGGAAATCACAATTTTCCGATTCCGCGTCGTAAAAGCCCAGGGATGGGCTTTTACGACATCCTCCTGAGCGCGGTTGGGGGGCTTAAGAGGGTGAAAAATAAGGTGAAATGGGGTACTAGAGCCCCTGTGCGATTTCGTGGAACAGAAATACTTCAAGGTATTCAGCAATCGTGATTATGCTCACAGCAATGAGCTCACCATCAAGACCGCCTTTCTGACCCTGCTCTTCAACGACACCCTTTACATCATGGAATCGGAGGCCGAGATCGAGCGCGGCCATGCGGACCTGACCCTGATCGTGCGCCCGGATAGGCGCCAGTACCGGATCCTCGACATCCTCATCGAGTTCAAGTTTGTGTCGCTCAAAGAGGCCGGACTGGATGGCAAAACCCTCGAAGCAATGGATCGCGCGGCCCTAAAGGCGTTGCCCGCCGTACAGAGTAAACAAGGGGAGGCCGAAGTGGGCTTGGCGCGTTATCGAGAAAAACTGCACAATAAATTCGGCGATCTGCCACGCCTGCACAGCTTCTGTGTGGTGGCAGTGGGGTTCGAGCGGTTGGTGTTTTCACCATCGGAATGGAGGCAGGGCAACCGAACCGATGATGGCTTTTATGCTCCGATCGATGGTAAGGTTTTTGAACCTTTCATACATCATGAGTTTGAATACCCTTTTGCATCATAAACCTAATTAGAATTCAAATACGCTCCGCTCAAGGAATTGGGTCTGAGCAACCGGGAAGTCAGGCTGAAAAGCCGAGAGGAGCTGCGGGTACTGCCCCTATTATGTAGTCCTGTGGCCGCCTTTCAGGTATCTAATCAAACGTCATAAATTGCTGAGAAGCCCAAGATGACTAAGAAAGGTAACACAACCCTGGTAAAGAAAACCGAGTCGATGCCTATCGCCATTATCGGCATGGGCTGTCGTTTCCCCGGTGATGCGGAAACCCCCCAAAAATTCTGGAAGATGCTTTGTGAGGGGCATGACGGGGTTACCGAGGTGCCATCGGACCGCTGGGATGTGCGGCGCTTTTATGATCCGGACCCGAACAAACCCGGCAAGACCTACACCAAGCATGGCGCCTATCTGCGCCAGCCGATCGACCGGATGGATGCGCTGTTTTTCGGTATCTCGCCACGGGAAGCGGAAACCCTGGATCCCCAACAGAGGCTGATCCTGGAGGTCACCTGGGAGGCCCTGGAAGACGCGGGATTGGTGCCGAAACAACTGGGGGGTTCGGCCACCGGGGTGTTTATCGGTGGTTTCATCATCGATCACATGACGAAAATCACCAGCCCCTATAACCGCGATCTGTTGGGAACCTACAGTCCG
The DNA here is from genome assembly GCA_020443945.1 of Candidatus Thiosymbion ectosymbiont of Robbea hypermnestra. GTDB lineage: Bacteria > Pseudomonadota > Gammaproteobacteria > Chromatiales > Chromatiaceae > Thiosymbion > Thiosymbion ectosymbiont_B. Next base: position 1,353 of record JAIZWN010000338.1, read on the forward strand.
GTGAGCTTTACTCATACCATTCTCTCGGCGCGGATTGCCTACGTGCTGGATCTGCACGGCCCCTGCATGACCTTGGATACCGCCTGTTCTTCCTCGCTGGTGGCGTTTCATCAGGCTTGTCAGTCGCTTCGCGCCGGGGAATCGGACCTTGCCCTGGTGGGGGGCGTGAACGTCATGCACCGCCCGGAAATCCCCATAAGCATGTGTAAAAGCCAGCTCCTTGCCGAGGACGGACGTAGCAAGAGTTTCGATGCCCGTGGCGACGGCTACGGACGCGGTGAGGGCGCGGGCATCGTGGTGCTGAAACCCCTGTCCACCGCCATGCGGGATGGTGATTCCATCTACGCCGTGGTGCGCGGCACTGGCATCAATCAGGATGGCCGCACGGAAGGGATTACGCTACCCAATGGGGATGCCCAAGCGGCACTGATCCGGCAGGTATGCGAGAGGTCCGGTATCGCGCCGAGTGAGATTGCCTATTTCGAGGCCCATGGCACCGGTACGGCGGTGGGCGATCCCACCGAGTGCAATGCCTTGGGCAGCGTATTGGGCCAGGATCGTTCACCGGGCGATGGGTGCTTCGTGGGGTCCCTGAAGGCGAATATCGGTCATTTGGAGGCGGCGGCTGGCATTGCCGGCGTGATCAAGAGCTCCCTTTGCCTGACGCACAGACAGATACCACCGGTGGCCAATCTGGAGACCCCGAATCCCAGTATCCCCTTCGAAGTGTTGGGGCTTCGATTGCCCAGAAAGCTGGAACCGATGCCCGAGGGCAAAAGGCCTGCCTATATCGGGATCAACTCGTTCGGTTATGGGGGCACCAATGCCCATGTCATTTTGGAAGAGGCCCCGGCGACGGAGAAGTTGCCCGTGGAAGGTGCCTCCGACGCCCCTTACCTGCTGCCGCTCTCGGCCCGTAGCGAAAAGGCATTGTCCGCCCTGGCCCGGTCTTACCTGGATTTCCTATCTGAACCTGAAGTGCCGCCCTTGCGCGATATCTGCTATTCCGCCAGTGTCCGCCGTGAGCACCACAATCACCGGTTGGCCCTGATCGCCGACTCGCTCAATAGCATGGCTGAACAACTGGAATCCTTCGTGAAGGGAGAGGGTGGACACTTGCTGACCGGGCAGGTCTTTCCCGGACAGGAAACAAGGCCGGTCTTCGTTTTTACCGGCATGGGACCCCAGTGGTGGGCAATGGGCCGTGAACTGTTGCAACACGAGCCCCTGTTCCGACAGGTGGCGGAGGAATGCGACGCCATTTTTCAACGCCTGTCCGGTTGGTCGATCCTTGCCGAGATGAAGGCCGACGAGACCCGTTCGCGGATGTCCGAGACCCACATAGCGCAACCGGCCAACTTCATAGTACAAGTGGGCTTGTCGGCCTTGTGGCGATCCTGGGGGATTGAACCGGCTGCCGTCGTCGGGCATAGCGCGGGCGATGTTACCGCCTCTTACGTCGCGGGTATCCTGGGACTGGAAGACGCGATGCTCGTGACTTATCACCGCAGTCGCCTCCAAAAGACCGTCGCCGGCCAGGGAAAGATGCTGGCCGTGGGACTCGCGATGGATGAAGCTGAGGACATGTTGGCGGTAGATGGAAAACGGGTCTCCTTTGCCGCTATCAACAGTCCCGCCGCTGTCACGCTGTCGGGTGATCCCGATGTGCTGGAGAGAATTGCGGAAAAACTGAACGCCAAAGGGATATTCAATCGTTTTCTCCAGGTGGAGGTGGCCTACCACAGCCACATCATGGATGGCCTGAAGGACGAGTTCCGGGAGGTATTGTCGACGCTGCAACCCAGGGCGCCGGCCGTTCCCCTTTATTCCACCGTGCTCGGCCGGCGCGTCGAGGAATCCGCCTGCGATGGCGAGTATTGGTGCAACAACATCCGGCAACCGGTGCTGTTCGCCCGCTCGATAGAAAATCTCATCGATGACGGCCACCGATTATTCCTCGAGGTCGGTCCCCATCCGGTGCTTTCTACCTCTATTAAGGAATGCCTGATCCATCGCAAGGTCAGGGGAACGGTGATTGCTTCTCTGCACCGCGAAAAACCGGAAAGGGCTACCTTGCGGGAGGCGCTCGGCAATCTCTATACGGCAAATACTCCTATCGATTTCAAAGGTCTTTATGGAGCGGGAAATTATGTCCGCCTTCCCATCTATCCCTGGCAGCGGGAAACCTATTGGAGCGAATCGGAGGCGTCCATCCGGGACCGTTTGAGCGACCCGGAACAACATCCACTTTTGGGGCAACGCCTAACCGCGCCGACATCCAATAACCTGTTGTCCTGGGAAAGTGTTCTCAACAACAACTTCCTGCCTTATTTGCCCGATCACCACATAGAAGGGCTAGTGATACTTCCAGGGGCGGCCTATATGGAGATCGGACTGGCCATTCACAAGGCGGTGTATGAAAAGGAAGCCTGTGCCCTGGAGGGAATCAGGCTCCACCGTGCCCTGGCCGTGGAAACGACCGATGAACCTGTCTTTCATGTGAACTATGATGAGGAAACCCGCGAATACGCCGTTCATAGTCGCAGCCGCGACGATAAATCCAATTGGACATTGCATGCCACGGGTAGTATTTCGACATTACGGATCGGTGATGCGGATCGCATCGATCCGGATGAAATCAAGGCGCGTTGTCATGTATCCATGGATTCCGAGACCCTCTATGCCCGATTGTACCAGATCGGTTTGCAATATGGCTCCTATTTTCGAGGCATCCGCCGGTTATGGAAAGGGAAAAATGAGACGCTTGCCCGAATCGAGGGCCATGAGGCACTTACCACCGGCGACGGTGACTATCGACTCCATCCGACACTTCTGGATGCCTGCTTCCAGTCCTTGATCGCTTTATTGGATGACAATACCGTTCCCTATGTGCCGGTCTCTATCCGCCAGCTCCGTTTCCATGCCAGTCCGGGAACGCGCTGTTGGAGTCATGCCCGTCTTACCGGACGTTCGGCTGGGTTTATCGATGCCGATATTAGCCTGTGTGACGGTGATGGTCATGTCCTGGTGGAAGTAAAAGACCTGCGCTGTCAAGCCTTGGCAACGGAGGAGAATGAAAAATCCGAAGACTGGAAACACTGGACCTACGAGTTCGCCTGGGAATCGGCAGCAAGGCCCGATGTCCCTGAGCTGAACCCAACAGAACAGTGGCTACTGTTTTCGGATCAAGGGGCTGTGAGTGAAGCGTTGGAACAACGACTGCTTTCCCACGGGGTGGAAAAAGTCATCCGGGTCCGACCGGGCGCGACCTTCGAGCGGGAAGATACCACCCATTTCCGGATTCGCCCCGGTAGCAGGGAAGATATGCGGCGACTTCTGAAAACCATTGGAAATGGCGATGGTCGAGATAGCGTCAGAGTGGTTTACGCATGGGGGCTGGACGCGCCCACGGAGAAAGATGACCCGACGGGAACGGCGGATGCTATCGCCTGTTTATACCTGATTCAGGCCCTGGCCCGAACCGAACGGCTTGAATCCCGCCACTTTTTCCTTATCACCCGCAATGCCCAGCCAGTCCACTCCGACGAACGCCCACTCGCGCTCGCCCAGGCACCCCTGGTGGGACTGGTGCGGGTCGCTATCAATGAGTATCCCGATATTCGGTTTCACCTGGTGGATCTGGACCGCGAGAATGAACAGGGCGACCTTGCATCCCTGATGGAAGAATTGTTGGCAGACAGTCCTGATGAAGAAGTGGTGCTTCGCGGCACCGAACGTTATGTCCATCGCCTGGTGAAAACGCAAGCACAAGAACCGGAACCTGTCGCCGCTACGCCCGAGCTTGCCTATGAGCTCGAGGTAGGTACGCCCGGCAATATCGAAAGCCTTCGTTTTCGGGAGAAACAAAGACAGGTGCCGGGTCCTGGAGAGATCGAGATCGAAGTCCATGCCGCTTCCCTGAACTACAAGGATGTATTGAAGGTAAACAGGATCCTGCCGGAGGAGACGCTGGGAAATACTTTCTATGGCGACAGTCTCGGCATGGAGGCCGCCGGTGTCGTCACGAGCGTCGGAGAAGGTGTCAAGGACTATCGGGTTGGTGACAGGGTTGTCGCTTCGCTGCCGGGTGCCTTCAGCGCTTACATTACCGTGCCTGTCGATGCGATCTTTCTCGTGCCGAAGCCGGGTAATATCAGCTACGAAGAAGCCGTTAGTGTGCCCCGGGTTTTCGTCACTGCCTATTACGGGCTTCACTACATTGCACGGTTGCAGCCTGGCGAGAGCGTGCTGATCCATGCCGCCACCGGCGGGGTTGGCATGGCCGCCATCCAGGTGGCCTGCTGGATTGGGGCCGAGATCTTCGCCACCGTCGACAGCCCCGAAAAATCCGATTACCTGCGTTCAATGGGCGTCGAACATGCCATGGATTTCCGCACCCTGGATTTTGTCGATGAGATCATGGCATCGACCGGTGGCAAGGGCGTGGATGTGATTGTGAGCGTCTTGCCCGGCGAGATCGTCGCCAAAAGTCTCACCCTTCTCGGCGCATTCGGTCGTCTCATCGAGATCGGCAAACAGGATATCGTGAACGATAACCGCCTTCCCCTGCGGCCCTTCAATCGCAGTTTGACCTTTGCTGTCGTCGACATCGATCAACTGATGGCGACACGCCCCGAGATATTCAGGCGGATGCTGAGCGAGGTCTGGGGACGATTCATGGCGCGGGACTTCACGCCCCTGCCCGTCAAAGTGTTTCCCGCGACGCAAATCGTGGACGCCTTCAACCATATGGCCGATTCGAGACATATCGGCAAGATAGCGATTTCCATGCGGGATCTACAAGGGCTTTCGGTATGGCCGATGGCAATGGAAAAGACCCTGTTCAAACCGGATGCCGCTTATTTGATCACGGGTGGCTTCGGTGGTTTTGGCCTGGAGGTTGCCAAGTGGATGAGCGCGTTGGGCGTGAGGAATCTGGTGCTGGTCGGACGGCGCGGTGCCGCGACGGAAGAGGCAAAGCGGACGGTAGTTGCGTTGGAGAAGGCCGGCACCAGGGTATTCGCGGCATCTGTCGATATCGCGCAAGAATCCCAGGTGGCAAGGCTCATGGACGAGATCGGTGCCATCATGTCACCGCTCAAAGGTGTCATGCATGCGGCGGCGGTGCTGGACGATGTGCCCATCACCGAACTCGATGTGGAGCGGTTCTCGAAGTTGATGGACCCAAAGGCCCTTGGCGCCTGGCATCTGCACCGACAGACACAAGATATCCCCCTGGATTTCTTTGTCCTATTCTCATCGATCTCCGCCCAGATCGGCAACGCAAGCCAAGGCAATTATGCGGCGGCCAACGTATTCCTCGATGCACTGGCCCACCACAGACGGGCCAGCGGACTGCCGGCGACCAGCATTGATTGGGGCGCCATTTCGGAAGTCGGCATGGCAGCCCGCGACAAGGAGACCGGCGAGTATCTGGAGGGCATGGGCGTAAAAGGGATTGCCCCCGCTCAGGCGATGAATGCATTAGCGTATATATTACACTGGAAACCAATACAAATTAGTCTCGTGCATGCCGATTGGGGGAAGTTAGGACAGATCAATCGGGTCTTTGCCGCCTCGCCACGGTTTTCCCATCTCATTCCCAAGGAAGAAACTTCGACGGGGGATTCGGCGGCCGGTATTTTGCGCCGAGCGTTGCAGGCAATGGAACCGGAGGAACAAGAAGAGAGGGTCATTGCACTGTTGGCGGGAGAGATCAGTAAAACACTGCGGATACCCGCCGACCAGGTCAGTCTTCATCATTCCCTGCCTAACATGGGAGTGGACTCACTGATGGCCATGGAGTTAAGGGCCGCGATCCACACCCAATTCGGTGTCACGGTAACAGTGCTGGAGCTACTCAAAGGCGACACCATCGCCCAAATGGCGGCGCGATTACTGGAAAAAATGGGCCTGGCGGAATCTCCCGATCTCATTTCCGAGGCCCCTTTGGGGCCGCCGGAGACAGCCGCTGGAGAAAGTATAGTTCCTGATAACATGGGACCGGATTATGTAGAAGGGGAGATATGATGGAGTTGGCAAAATTCATAGAAGGGATTTTGGCACAGGGCATCGAGTTGTGGGTCGATGACGAGCGGTTGCGCTATCGTTCTTCCCAGGGCGCCCCGACCCAAGCGCTATTGAACAGCATCAGGCAACATAAGACCGAGATCCTGCAATTGCTGCGCGAACGCGCGCTCGTTACCAAAACCTATCCCCTTTCCCGTGGTCAACAGGCGCTTTGGTTCTTATACCAAGGCGCCCGGAAGAGCGCCGCTTACAACACGGTCTCCAGCATATGTATTCTCTCTCCCGTGGACGCCTCGGCCTTGCGGCGAACACTCCAGACCTTAACCAACCGGCATCCGTCCCTGCGCACGACCTTCACAATGCAGGAAGGTAGGCCCGTTCAGGCGATCCATGGGTACAGGGAAGTCGATTTCCAGGAGACGGATGCCTCGCAATGGTCTCCGGATGAGTTGAGAGAACGGGTCATCGAGGCCTACCGGCAGCCGCTCGATCTACAACAGGGACCATTATTGCGGGCCAGTCTCTTTACCCGCTCCAGGGAAGAACATGTATTCCTCGTCACGATCCATCATATCGTGTTCGACGCATGGTCTACATGGATATTCTGGGACGAATTCGCACACTTGTTGTCGGCGGAAAAAGGGAGAGAAGCAGTCTCTCTACCGCCCCTGGAACGCCAATATTCGGACTATGTCCGCTGGCAAAACGATATGTTGGAAAGCGACGAAGGGAAGCGGCTGTGGGCCTATTGGCAAAGGCAGCTGGCAGGTGAATTGCCTGTGCTCGATCTGCCGACCGATAGACCTCACCCGCCGGTGCAGACCTATAACGGCGCCTCCCATACCTTCACGCTGACCGACGAACTCTCCGAATGGCTGCGAGGGTTTGCCAGGGCCGAGGACGCCACCCCTTTTATGGTGTTTCTGGCGGCTTTTCAGGTCTTGCTCCATCGCTACACAGGGCAGGAAGACATTTTGGTAGGCTCGCCAACCACAGGCCGCAGCCGAACCGAGTTTTCCGGGATCGTCGGTTACTTCGTCAACATGATGGTATTGAGGGCAAACCTGTCCGGCAATCCCACCTTCCGCGCCCTCCTGAGGCAGGTACGCCGAACGGTCTGGGATGCCGTGGAACACCAGGATTATCCGTTCTCCTTATTGGTCGAGCACCTGCAACCGAAACGCGACCCCAGTCGATCGCCGATCTTTCAGGTCTCGTTTGGTTTGCACAAATCGCAGAAGCGTGGCTGGGTGGATGAATGGATGTCCGGTGATGAAGAAGTCAGAATCAAAATCGGAGGAATCGAGGTAGCGCCCTTTGATATACCGCAGCAAGAAGGCCAATTCGATTTATCTTTGGAACTCAGCGACCGAGAGAAGAATTTTACCGGTATTTTTAAATACAACACGGATCTGTTCGATGAGGCAACGATTGCTCGAATGACCGAGCATTTTCGGGTCTTATTGGAGGGGATTCTCGATAACCCGGAACAGGCGCTTTCCCGGTTGCCGCTGCTGACCGAGGCCGAGCGGCAACAACTGCTGGTCTGGAACCGCACCGAGACTGAATATCCTAAAGACAGAACAATTGTGGATTTATTCCAGGAGCAGGTCGAGAAGACCCCGGATAATATCGCGGTGGTTTTCGAGGACCGGCAACTGAACTACCGGGAACTGAACAGCCGCGCCAACCGGCTGGCCCATTATCTGATGGGGCTGGGCGTGAGCGCGGAGAACCTGGTGGGGATCTATGTCAAACGCTCCCCGGAGATGGTGATTGGGCTATTTGGTATCCTGAAGGCGGGGGGGGCTTATGTGCCCCTCGACCCGGAATATCCCCAAGAGCGTTTGCGGTTTATGCTGGAAGATGCCGGGGTCAAGGTATTGTTGAGTCAAAGCTCGTTACTGGAAGGCTTGCCCGCATCGGATGCGAAAGTAGTTTGTTTGGATAGCGAGTGGGAGAAAATCGCGGGTCATTCCGAAGACAATCCCACCAGACAAAGCGGGCCTAAAAATCTGGCCTATGTGATTTACACGTCGGGGTCGTCCGGGAAACCAAAGGGAGTGATGGTCGAGCACCTAGGTCTGACCAATTTGATTCGAGCCCAAACTCGGGACTTCGGTATTACCCCGGAAAGCCATCTGTTGCAGTTTGCCTCCTTCAGCTTCGACGCCTCGGTTTCCGAGATTGGCACTGCGCTGACCAGCGGGGCCACGCTGCAATTGGGAGCGGGCGATAAATTCCTACCCGATGAGCCGTTCATGCGGTCAATCGAACGTCAATCCGTCACCCATGTGACCCTACCGCCCTCCTTCCTGGCAACCCTGCCTCGGGTCGAATTATCCGGTTTGGAAACGCTGGTCGTCGCCGGTGAGGCCTGTGCCTCGGAACTGGTCGAGAGATGGTCGAGTGGTCGGAGATTCATCAACGCCTACGGTCCCACGGAATCGACGGTCTGCGCCACTGTGTACGAATGCCCGGCGGAATGTGGGACCGACGGCAATCCACCACCGATCGGCAAACCGACAGCTAACACCCGAATCCATATATTGGATGCTTACCAAAACCTAACCCCCATCGGTATTCCCGGAGAACTCTGCATAGCCGGCGTTGGATTGGCTAGAGGCTATCTCAACCGTCCCGAACTCACCGCCGAGAAATTCATCGAGATCGAAATCCTCGGCAAAACGGAACGTCTCTACAAGACCGGCGATCTGGCCCGTTGGCTCCCCGATGGCAACCTCGAATACCTAGGCCGTCTCGACCACCAGGTCAAGCTGCGGGGCTTTCGTATCGAGCCGGGCGAGATCGAAACCCGATTGGCCCGACATCCATCCATACGGCAAAGCGCGGTCATCGTTTGGGAGCCTCACCCGGATGATAAGCGGCTTGTCGCATACTATGCCTCGAATGTGGAACCAGCCCCGACACCCGACGAATTAAGGCACTTCATGGAAGAGAAACTACCCGACTACATGGTACCGGCGCGCTTTGTCTTGCTGGAAGGCATGCCACTGACACCTAATGGAAAGATCGACCGCCGGCGTCTGCCCACCCCGGCCCCGTTCCAAAGAGGTGTGGAACAAGAATTCATCGCGCCCCGTACCCCGATTGAAAAAACGCTTGTGGATATTTGGTCCGATGTACTGGGGCGTGAAAGTATCGGCATCTTCGATAATTTCTTCGAGTTGGGAGGCCATTCCCTGCTGGCAACGCGACTTTTCTCCCTGCTCCGAGAGCATCTCGGAATGGACCTGCCCCTGCGAGTCCTGTTCGAACATCCGACCCCAGCGGGATTGGCAAGGGCGATACACATACAGGAGGACCGGCCCCCCGGCATTCTTTTTCCCTTCAAGACCGGAGCCGGAAACCGGGAGCCCCCCCTTTTCTGCGTCCATCCCATAGGCGGCGGGGCCTTCTGCTATCGGGAACTGGCCGCTTGCCTGGACGAAAGCCAGCCAGTGTATGGGATTCAAGCGGTTGGTTTCGAGGGGAAAGCGGAGCCGCTAACAACCGTCGAGGCCATGGCGGTGCGTTACGTGGAAGAAATAACGACCCTGTATCCGGAAGATCCCTGCAATCTGTATGGCTGGTCATTCGGTGGCGTCGTGGCCTTCGAGATGGCGCGGGTGCTGAAATCAGCCGGTCGTGAGGTGACTCTTCTAGTTCTGGCCGATACAGGCCATCCATCGGCGTTCAAAGACGCGAGAGAGCCGGAAGAAGAGGAAATCCTGTTTCATCTTCTGGCCGAGGCAAGCGACGCGGGACCGGAATTATTCCGCCGATTCCGGGATATGCCGCCGGAGGATCCTATAACTTACCTACGCCGGCGGATAACGACGGGATCGGACCTGGCCGGATTCGAGGACCTTGAGCGTTTTATTCGGATTTACCGGACCAATACACGCGCCTTTTTAACATACCGACCCTCCCCATGGCAGGGAAACCTCATGTTCCTCGCGGCAAATCAACGAATCGATACTAACGGAGAATCCGTTGGCCTTATCTGGGAAGAACTTGCGCGGGTGGACCGTCATGTGGTTCCTGGCAATCACTTCACCATGCACAGACAACCCAATGTCCGCAACATCGCGGGAATAATTGCGAAAGCATTGGGAAATACCCTAGTGGCAACGGAGTAGCGATAAAATGGAAAATTTGGAAAATTCCATAATGGCGTGGCGTAACATTCTGGGGCCGGCCTATGTCCTGACGGACCAAGCTACACGGACGGCCGCACAAACGGCAACCTTTGCCACAACGCAAACCATCCCTGCTATTATCCGTCCGGGTAATCGCGCGGATATTCAAGCATGCGTGCGGGTCGCCAATCAATACAAAACACCGATCTATCCCATCAGCAAGGGTAAAAATTGGGGGTATGGTTCACAAGTTCCCGTTCAAGATGGATGTGTCCTTATGGACCTTGGGCGGCTCGATAAAATTGTCGACTACAATGAGGATTTGGCCTATGTCACGGTAGAACCGGGCGTAACCCAGTCTCAACTGTTCGAGTACCTCCGCAAACGCGGATCGCATCTGATGATGAGCGTGACCGGCGGTCCCCCTGACAGCAGCATGATCGGCAATATCTTGGAACGGGGCATTGGGAAAGGACCTTACGGAGATAGATTTTCCCAGGTATGCGGGTTTGAGGTTATTTTGCCGACGGGAGAATGTATCCACACCGGATTCGAACGCTTTTCCGAGGCCAAAACCTCCAAGGTTCACCGCTGGGGAGTAGGTCCTTCTTTCGACGGACTCTTTGCTCAATCCAATCTTGGGATAGTTACACGGATGACCTTGTGGCTTCTTCCTTATCCCAATTATTTTCAAACCTTCTTCTATCATATCAGTGATGATTCCCGCCTAGAGGAAACCATTAATACCCTGCGCGGACTTAGACTGACAGGCCTTATTCGGGGTACCTTCATCATTGCCAACAACCATAGAATTCTATCCATGAAACAACAATACCCCTGGGAAGAAACCGGCGGGAAGACCCCCATCCCGGCGGAAGTTATGAAGAAACTGGGAAAGACCATAAGAGGTGGGGTATGGCTCGGCGAAGGCGCCTTGTTCTCGGCAGGTCGGAAACACGGCGCAATAGAACGGAAGCTTATAAAATGGGCGTTAAGGGGAAAAGTCGATAAACTGATTTTCATTGACGCCGGAACCGCGCGTCTATTCAGACTCCTCCGACCTGTTATTAAACGGATAACCGGCTTCGATATGGGGAAAATGGCCGATATGTCGTATGGAAAAAGTCTGCAGCGCGGGGTTCCGACCACGGAGGCAATAACCATGACATATTGGAGAAAGCGCACGCCGGTACCGAGTACTATGAACCCGGACCTTGATGGTTGCGGGTTAATCTGGTGCGCGCCCGCCGTACCCTTTGATGGAAAGCAGGTGATGAATGCCTTAAGAATTATGGAAGAAACCGTCGAATTATATCGATTCGAGTTCAACGTAGGACTAAATTTCTTTACGGAAAGAAGTCTTGATATCACGGCAGCCATCCTTTATGATCGGGAAGTAACCGGCGAAGATGAACGCGCCCGGGAATGCCGGAATACTATGCTGCGGAAATTGACTGAAGAAGGTTACATCCCCTATCGCCTGGATATTGGTTCCATGGCCTCTCTCCCACCGCCTGAGGACGATTACGGTAAATTACTCAGCGAGATAAAAAGAACGTTGGATCCGAATGATATCCTGGCACCCGGTAGATATGACTTTAGAAAAGACTGGCCAAACCGAACGAAAAAATAGGGCAAAAATATCATGAAAAGATGGCATCTATTCGAACTCACGGACCAGAACTGGTTCCCAGATCAGCTTCGCTGTCTTACGACGGATCTTCTGGAATACCAATTGACGGCTTTCCAAGTCTATAAACCCGTTGTACCTAGACTCAAAGAATTGATACGGACCACGAACTGTGAACGCATTGTCGATCTATGTTCGGGTGGTGGGGGTGCATTACTGCAAATCCAGGAAATGTTGACTCAAGAAGGACAGCCAACATCAATAATAATGACTGACAAATATCCGAATCTTGATGCATTTCGAAGAATTCGTCACCTTTCCGATGATCGAATCGATTTTCATTCCGAACCGATTGATGCGACATCAATTCCTGATAATTTAAAAGGCATACGTACCCTTTTTACGTCTTTTCACCATTTTAAACCGGACACCGGAAGAAAAATTCTTCAGGATGCGATGGACAAGAAAGCGACCATAGTAATCCTGGAATTTACGGAAAGGAAGATTTCCAACCTGATCAAGGTAATATTGTTCTCTCCGATTATGGTTCTTCTTCAAACGCCTTTTGTCCGTCCTTTCAAATGGAGTAGGCTGTTCTGGACCTATATTATTCCTGTGGCTTTATTCGTTTATTGTTGGGATGCCGTGATTTCCCATCTAAGGACCTATTCAATAGAAGAATTACGTGAAATGACATCAACGATAAAAGGCGAAAATTATCAGTATGATATAAATAAACTGAAAGGAAAATTTGGCATTTCAATAACTTGTTTGATTGGTTATCCAACCTCCACGATCCGGAATTAAGTGCCGCTCTGTGCAGGATCAGGGTTGTTTAGTTCCACGGTGATCTAGACCGGATACGTTCCAAGCAAATTGAGAAATTTCTTGTCGAAATGCGAAACTGAGTAAATGAGTGCACTGATAACGCTGAATGCTGTCTCCAAGACTTACCAGCTGGGCAAGATCGAAGTCACGGCCCTGGAAAGTTGACCTGGTGGTAAGGCAAGGAGAATTCACGGCCCTACAGGGGCCATCGGGCAGTGGCAAAAGCACGCTCTTGAACATCTGTGGTCTGCTGGATACATTCGATGGGGGAACGTTTCATTTCGATGGCAGCGATGTCGGTTCTGTGCCGTTTGTTACACTGATTTTTGGTCTGCCTATAAGCAGGTTCTTCCCCAAAAGAGACATCGAGCAGTTGGTAAAGAAAGTGGAAAAACCAATCACATTGAAAGGTTCAATCTGACATTAAGACAACGAATTTCGCGCCTCGTAAGAAAAACGCTATCTTTTTCCAAGAAGATAGAAAATCACATCGGAGCTATTTAGAATTTTATTCACTATTATAATGCTAAGATTGCTCCCAAACTTGCCATCACTACATATTAAGCACTACCGGCATTGGGAACCAACCTGGGTGCTGTGCTTTACTGTATCGGAAAAACGGTCACGTTAAGGCTCACCCTCCCGACAATGGAAGGGGTACGGTAGGAAGGGAGAGTGAAGCGTCAAGACCGAAATAATTGTTGGGATGATGAATTTGATGAAAAATGTGGTTCTATGACCCCAATTTGAACCCCTGACTGCTGGTTTTTCAATCAGACCAGCTGATTTTGCGCAGCAAAATCATTTGGAGCAAAATCATCCATGAAATTCCCCTACGGTATCAGTGACTTTAGATGCGCTCATCACAGAAAAATACCATTATGTGGACCGCACGGACCAGATCCCACTGCTGGAGGAAGCAGGTAAACAGCTGCTCTTCCTGCGTCCGCGCCGGTTCGGAAAAAGCCTGGTGCTGTCGATGCTGGAAAACTACTACGACCTGGCAAGGTTGGACGAGTTCGAGCGACTGTTCGGGCACCTGAAGATCGGCGAGAACCCCACCTCCCTCCACAATCGATATTTCGTGATGCGCTGGGATTTCTCCATGGTGATGACCCATGGGGATACCGAGGCCATCAAGCGGGCGTTGCACGATCACATCAACGTTTGTGTGCAAGGTTTCCTTGGCCGTTACCGGGAACACCTCCCCCAGGTGTCTTTCGTCAATCCCGATAATGCCCTCGCCTCTTTTCACGCCGTCGTCGATGCGGTGGACCGGACGCCTTACAAACTCTATTTGTTTATCGACGAATACGACAACTTTGCCAACGAGGTATTGGCTGCGCAGTTGGATGGACAGGACCGCTACGCAACCCTGGTTCACGGCGAAGGGATCCTGAAGACGGTATTCAAGGCAATTAAATCCCTGGCAAGTGGTCAGGGTCTCGACAAGGTCTTCATCACCGGCGTCTCACCGGTGGTGATGAGCGACATCAGCAGCGGCTATAATGTGGCACGCGATGTCTCTTTCCTTCCGAAATACCGTGATCTGTGCGGTTTTCACGAAAGCGAGGTGGCGGACGCCCTGGAGAAAATCGGCAAGGAATGCAATTTGCCCGCATCCCAGGTGCAGGAGGCCCTTTCTACCATGCGCACCTTTTATAATGGGTACCGTTTCGGCTATGAAGAGGGACCACTTCTCTACAATCCCACCCTGGCGCTGTATTTTCTCCAAAACTACCAGGAAGAGTGCACCTATCCCCGGGAAATCCTGGACGATAATCTGGCCATGGATCGGAACCGTATCGAATACATTGCCTGCTTGCCCCATGGTCAGGAATTGGTGGCCAAGACCCTGGATGCCACCGAACCGCTGCTGATCGGACAACTGGCGAGGCGTTTCGGCGTGCATGATATGCTGACGGCCGCCAAGGATCGTGCTTTCCTGGCTTCCCTGATGTATTACCTGGGTATTTTGACCATCGACGGCAAGGACGACATGGGGGATTTGGCGCTGCGTATCCCCAACCTGGTGATCCGGCGTCTGTATGTGGAACGCATCCGGGACGCCCTGTTACCGGGATATGAGGACCGGGAGGCAGCGCACCGGGCCACCAGGCGCTTCTATGGCAGCGGCGACCTCGAACTTCTGTGCGATTTCATCGAAAATCGCTATTTCCAGGTGTTTGACAACCGGGATTACCGCTGGAGCAACGAGCTGGTGGTCAAGACCGCGTTCCTGGTGATCCTCTTTTCCGACACCTTTTATATCATGGACTCGGAGACGGTCATCGACACAGGTTATGCCGATCTCAGCATGATCGTCCGGCCCGACATGCGCCGGTATCAACTGCTGGATCACCTGCTGGAATTCAAATACGTACCGCTGAAAGCGCTGAACATGAGCAGCGAGGAAATCAAATCGAAAAGCCGCGAGGAATTGCAGGCGCTGCCGCAGGTTAAGGACAAATTGACCGAAGCCTCGAAACAGCTGGCCCGCTACCGCGCCACCCTGGAACAGGTTTATGGTGAAAGACTACGCCTTTCCACCCATGCGGTGGTGGCCCTGGCGATTGGTTTGGGGGTAGTGGTTAAGGTTCAAATGGAAACATCGCCACTCGCAGTGTGTTGGGCACGCCACGAGCTGCACTCCCTCTCCCTCCGGGAGAGGGCCGGGGAGGGGGGATCAAATAAAGCGATGGGGCATAATGAACCGCTCTACGCTAACCATTTAAAAATTGGCTCTTTATGGATTCCAGACTGATCGAAGGGGATGGCGGTCCGTAGCACTCTGACCGATGACGAACAGGCAGTCTTTTCTCAACAACAACAGCAAGTTATACGACGCCCCTCTGGCTTGCTGAGAAGCGAATTTGCGCAAAATATCCTACCAGTCTGGAATCCATAAAGAGCCTAAAAATTTACTACTACCGGTTTGGGAATGATTCTGCTGCATGAAAACATAGGGGATAGATGACTACATGATGACGAATTTTTGGGTTTCTGGCGCTAACAATCCGCAAGCCAACGCCCGGCTTTTTTGCTTCCCCTTTGCCGGAGGCGGCACCCTAACCTACCACGCCTGGTCCCGGCAGTTATCCTCTGAAATCGAACTACGTCCGGTGAGGTTGCCAGGTAGGGAAGGGCGACTCAGCGAAACCTGTTATCAAGGGTAGTCCTAAAATCTGTAGGATGGGGCGCGAGACCACGCTAGGCTTTGCCTGTCCTATCATCCTATAGATCACA
>JAIZWN010000339.1 GCA_020443945.1 Candidatus Thiosymbion ectosymbiont of Robbea hypermnestra
GATGGCCGTTGTCGAGCTCGTAAGGATCGCCGCAACGCAGCTGTTCCGCGCGGAAGGGACCTGTGGTGTGATCGTGCTGTTTACTTGCCATTCGGGTCGAGCTCCTATGATTCGGTATATCCCTGCCATTATCGGGCGGCTATGCATGCATTACGGTGGCCTTCCGGAACTCATCTATTTCCAACACCGGTGTTTGCCCAGGATCAACTGGTTTCAGCGTGTAGAATGGGTAGAGGCGCGAACATGAGGAGTGGTTTTTGGCACGGCTTTTCTCGCGCCGAAACCCATCACTTTGCCGTTTCGGTCCGGAAGGCCGACCGCAAGGCCGGCATTGCTTCCTCTAATCGGGCCAACACCCCAGCGACCCGAGCGGTGTACCTGGTACGATCCGACTTGACCGCCAACGCCGCCGTGAGCCCCGCGGCCACCGTCTCGGCCAGGGCCCGCTCGGGGGCATCGATCCGGGTCAATTGGTCGGCCGCTCGCCTGGCCCGCTCGGCGAAGTCTTCCGCCCATTCGGGCAGCATGCGGTTGTAGTAGGCGTCGATAGCCGAGCCTGGAACGGGGGCGCCGCCGGGAGGGTGCAGAACCGGCGCCAGGTTGGCGATACCCGCCAGCTCCAGGATTCCGCCAAGACGGGGGGTCAGCGGGATATCCGAAACGATTGCTCGACTCATCACCAGTGGCGCGCCAG
Organism: Candidatus Thiosymbion ectosymbiont of Robbea hypermnestra; assembly: GCA_020443945.1. GTDB lineage: Bacteria > Pseudomonadota > Gammaproteobacteria > Chromatiales > Chromatiaceae > Thiosymbion > Thiosymbion ectosymbiont_B. The sequence goes on from JAIZWN010000339.1 coordinate 695, forward strand.
GTACAAACAAGAATTTCAGAGGGACGCGCGATGCGCCGGCGATCCGCCCGTCCAGAAATCCGTCACCGTCCGCGTCACCTAGTCTGCCGAAGACCGGCGCCCCGGTCGGTACGGAGCTCGCTTGGTCGAAACCGCCGGGACTTCCGGTTGCGGTCTGTAGCGAGGGGGGGACCCACTTGACGCCGGTCGTGATGTCCAGGTTTTTGCTGATGACCAATCCCTCGGCAAATCCCGGATCGAGCGCCAAGTCGGTTTGCAGTCGCCAATTGAGGCGGTCGTCGATACGGTAGATCTCCGCTCCCCGGCTCGGCCCGTCGGCGGGAATGACCGCCAACATGCGCAACGCGCCCTGACCGATGGTTACGACGCCGCCGTCCACATGCTCATTGAAGGGCACGCCGGTGCTCAGTTTTCCGCCCTTGAAGGCGCCGAAAATCTCCTTTTCTCCGGGGATATTGGGTTCGGCGACGCCGTTGTTGAAGAAGGCGCTCTCGCCGGATAGGCGGGCGTCCAATCGCACGTGCGTGAACTCTCCCGATGTGATCGGCGTAGCCGGCATGGGCCCCGGCCCGAAGGTCATGCCATCGACCGTGGTGATGACATACCCGCCTTCACCGGCAATGGCCGCGGGTAGCACCAACAGGCACGCAAGGTATAAGGATAGTTTCATTTTCGGTGGTGTTGTAATTGTGTTGTCCCTGGGTATATGCGCCGAATCCCGGAAACAACCAAAACAGGTTACGGTTTTGTCGGCACGCGCGTCGCAATCTGCTAATAGGACAGGAT
>JAIZWN010000340.1 GCA_020443945.1 Candidatus Thiosymbion ectosymbiont of Robbea hypermnestra
GATGGCCGTTGTCGAGCTCGTAAGGATCGCCGCAACGCAGCTGTTCCGCGCGGAAGGGACCTGTGGTGTGATCGTGCGGTTTACTTGACATTCGGGTCGAGCTCCTGTGATTTGGTATCTCTCTGCCAGTAGAGGACGTAGGAACGGCATTCCTGATGTCGGTCATTGCCCTTTCGGATTCCCCAATCGCCTATAATCGCTTCACCCGCCGGTCGGGATTCCGGCCGTTTTTCACTATCGAAAGCAAGGTTTTGCCCATGTCCGCTTCATCCTCGCTGCTCCCGACTCTGCTGCAGGAACGCATTCTGATTCTGGACGGGGCCATGGGCACCATGATCCAGCGCCACGGGCTCCGGGAGGCGGATTACCGCGGTGAACGCTTCGCGGACTGGCCGCGGGATCTCGCGGGCAATCATGATCTGCTCAGCATTACCCAGCCCCGGATCGTCCGGGAGATCCACCGCCAATATCTGGCGGCCGGCGCGGATATTATCGAGACCAACAGCTTCACCGCGACCCGCGTCGCCATGGCCGATTATGGCATGGAGGCGTTGGTTTCCGAGATCAATCTTGCCGCGGCCCGGATCGCCCGCGCCGCGGCGGATGAGTTTTCGACCCCGGACCGACCCAGGTTCGTGGCCGGCGCGCTGGGCCCCACCAACCGCACCTGCTCCATCTCGCCGCGGGTCGAGGATGCGGGGTTTCGTAATCTGGATTTCGACGAGCTGGTGGCGGCCTATCTGGAGGCCGCCCGCGGTCTGATGGCGGGGGGCGCGGATCTGCTGCTGATCGAGACGGTGTTCGATACCCTGAACGCCAAGGCGGCTGTCTTTGCCTGTCGGCGCCTGTTCGACGAGGAGCGGCGAACGCTGCCCCTGATGCTCTCCGGCACCATCACGGATCGCTCCGGGCGCACCTTGTCGGGGCAGACCCCCGAGGCCTTTTATAACAGCCTGCACCACGCCGAGCCCCTTTCCATCGGGCTCAACTGCGCCCTGGGTCCGGATCTGCTGCGGCCCCATGTGGAGGAGCTGTCGCGGGTGGCTGAGTGCAACGTCAGCGCGTATCCGAACGCGGGGCTGCCCAACGAGTTCGGCGGTTATGACTTGGGTCCGCAAGAGATGGCCGCCCGGATCGCCGAGTGGGCGGAGGCCGGTTTTCTCAATATCGTGGGGGGCTGTTGCGGCACTACGCCGGAGCATATCGTGGCTATGGCCGAGGCGGTCGCGGGCAAGCCGCCGCGGGTGCCGCCGGAACCTGAGCGCGTCTGTCGGCTGGCCGGACTGGAGCCGCTGAACCTCGACCGCACCCGGAATTTCGTCAATGTGGGGGAGCGGGCCAATGTCACCGGCTCGGCCAGGTTCAAGCGCCTGATCCTCGCGGGGGAGTATGAGGAGGCCCTGGAGCTTTGCCGCGCCCAGGTTGCGAACGGCGCCCAGCTGGTGGATGTGAATATGGACGAGGGCATGTTGGATGGGGTAGCGGCCATGCGGCGCTTCCTCAATCTGATGGCCGCGGAGCCCCGGATCGCCCGGATTCCCTTTATGATCGATTCCTCCAGGTGGGAGATCATCGAGGCCGGTCTCAAGTGCGTCCAGGGCAAGCCCGTGGTCAACTCCCTCTCCCTCAAGGAGGGGGAGGAGCGGTTCCTCGAAGCGGCCCGGCTGTGCCGACGCTACGGCGCCGCCGTAATCGTCATGGCCTTCGACGAGCAGGGCCAGGCGGACAACCTGGAGCGTCGCATCGAGATCTGCGCCCGCGCCTACCGCCTCCTCACCGAGCAGGTCGGTTTTCCCCCCGAGGACATCATCTTCGATCCCAACATCCTCACTATCGCCACCGGCATCGAGGAGCACAATCGGTATGGCCTGGACTTCATCGCGGCGGTGCGCTGGATCAAGGCCAACCTGCCCCACGCCCTGACCTCCGGCGGTCTGTCCAATGTCTCCTTTTCCTTCCGCGGCAACAACCCGGTGCGCGAGGCCATCCACGCCGTGTTCCTGTATCACGCCGTGGCGGCGGGGCTGGACATGGGCATCGTCAACGCCGGCCAGCTCGCGGTCTTCGACGAGGTCCCCGCCGAGCTGCGGGAGGCGGTGGAGGATGTGGTCCTCGACCGCCGACCGGACGCCACCGAGCGGCTGGTGGCCCTGGCGCCCAGGTACCAGGGCGACGGCACTGCTGAGTCCAGGGAGGATCGGGAATGGCGCACCCGTCCGGTGGCGGAACGCCTGGAGCACGCCCTGGTCGAGGGCATCGCCGAATATATCGACCAGGACACGGAGGAGGCCAGACGCCAGGCCGAACGGCCGCTCCAGGTCATCGAAGGACCCCTGATGGACGGCATGAACCGGGTCGGCGACCTGTTCGGCGCCGGTAAGATGTTCCTGCCCCAGGTGGTCAAATCCGCTCGGGTCATGAAAAAGGCCGTGGCCTATCTGGAACCCTACCTGGAGGCGGAGAAGGCCCAAAGCACGGTGCGCAGCCGCGGCAAGATCCTGCTCGCCACCGTCAAGGGCGATGTGCACGACATCGGCAAGAACATCGTGGGCGTGGTGCTCCAGTGCAACAACTACCAGGTGATCGACTTGGGCGTCATGGTCCCGGCGGACAGGCTCCTCGAGGCGGCGCACGAGCACCAGATCGACATCATCGGTCTCTCGGGCCTCATCACCCCCTCCCTGGACGAGATGGTCCATGTCGCCCGGGAGATGCGGCGCACCGGCTTGCGACTCCCCTTGCTGATCGGCGGGGCCACCACCTCCAAGGCCCATACGGCGGTCAGGATCGAGCCCGAATACGGGCACGCGGTGGTCCATGTGCCCGACGCCTCCCGCGCCGTGGGCGTGGCCTCACGCCTGCTCTCCGCGGATCAGCGGGAGGACTATGGCCAGTCCGTCCGCGCCGAATACGCCCAGATCCGCCACCGCCGTGCCGAACAGGACCGGACCCGCAACCTGCTCCCCCTCGACCAGGCCCGGGCCAACCCGGTGCGGATCGACTGGAGCCGCTACACCCCGCCGGTCCCCCTGGAGCCGGGAGTACAGGTCCTGGAAGACATCCCGATTCCCGACATCGCCCGCTACATCGACTGGACCTTCTTCTTCCACGCCTGGGAGCTCCGGGGTCGCTACCCCCGCATCCTGGACGACCCGGAAAAGGGCGCCGAGGCCCGCAAACTCCACGCCGACGCCCAGGCCATGCTCACCCGCGTCGCCGACGAAAAATGGCTCCGAGCCGCCGCCGTCATCGGGCTGTTCCCGGCCAACTCGGCGGGCGACGACATCCTGATTTTTCCCGACGAGGCGCGGACCGAGCCCCAGGCCGCCCTGCGTTTTCTGCGCCGGCAGGACCGCCAGCCGGAAGGCAAGCCCAACCACTGCCTTGCCGACTACATCGCCCCGCGGCACGGCGGACGCCAGGACTACATGGGCGCTTTCGCCTGCACCGCGGGACTCGGCATCGACGAACGGGTCACCGCCTTCGAGGCGGACCACGACGACTACTCCGCCCTGCTGCTCAAGGCCCTGGCGGACCGTCTGGCCGAGGCCCTGGCCGAAATGCTCCACGAACGGGTGCGCCAAAGCGCCTGGGGCTACGCGGCCGACGAGAACCTGAGCAACCAGGACCTGATCGCGGAGCAATACCAGGGCATCCGCCCCGCCCTGGGCTACCCGGCCTGTCCCGACCACACCGAGAAGGACACCCTCTGGCGGCTGCTCCAGGTCGAGCCGCGGATCGGCATCCGGCTGACCGAATCCAAGGCCATGGTCCCCACCGCCGCCGTGAGCGGGCTCTATTTCTCCCACCCGGATGCCCGCTACTTCAGCGTCGGCAAGCTGGGCAAGGACCAGCTCCAGGACTACGCCCGCCGCAAGGGCCTGCCCCTGAGCGAAGCCGAACGCTGGCTGGGCCCCAATCTGGCCTATGCGCCCCATTTCAGCTCCCGATCTTGAGCGAAGCTATGTACGAGTGGTCCGGGTCATGCCCGCGTCCCTGCCGGAGCTTTTGTTATCGCGTCTCGCCCCTTTGCCCGCCGCGCCGCGCGGCTGGATTGCCTACAGCGGGGGTATGGATTCCTCCGTGCTGCTGCACGCCATGGTCGCGGTCCGGGATCGGCTCTCCTTCGACCTGGGCGCCCTGCACATCGACCATGGCCTGCATCGAGACTCGCGCGCCTGGGCCACGCATTGCGCCCGTACCTGCGAGCGGCTCCGGGTGCCGCTACGGACCCGACGCCTGGCGTTGACCCCGAGCCGGGGCGAGAGCCCGGAAGCGGTCGCCCGGCAGGCGCGCTATGCATCCATGGCGGAGCTGCTGGGGCCGGACGAGCTTTTGTTCACGGCCCAGCATCGGGACGACCAGGCGGAAACCCTGTTGCTGGCCCTGCTCCGCGGCAGCGGTCCCGCCGGCCTGGCGGCCATGCCTACGATAGCGCCCCTGGGTTCCGGCTGGTTGGTCAGACCCCTGCTGGCATTCGGCCGGGCCGAGCTTCTCGCTTACGCCGAGGACCACAAGCTCTCCTGGCTGGAAGATCCGGGCAACCGGGACCTGGGGTTCGACCGGAATTTCCTGCGCCACCGGGTGTTCCCCCGGCTGGCGGAGCGCTGGCCCGCCTGCGCGACCAGTCTCGCAAGGAGCGCGGCCCATTGCGCGGAGGCCCAGGCAATCGTCGATGCCGCCGCCCGCAACGCCCTGCCCGTGGCCACGGGACGGCGACCCGGCACCCTTTCCATCCGTCACCTTCTGACGCTGGAATTGCCGCTACGCAAGGCGGTGCTGCGCCAATGGTTCCGCGACCAGGGTCGCGTCCCGCCGGACTCCCGACATCTCGGTCGCATCCTGACGGAGGCGATGGCCGCCCGCGTGGACGCGAATCCGCTGGTCGCCTGGCCGGGATGCGAGGTCCGCCGCTATCGGGATGACCTGTTCGCCCTGGCGCCCCTGCCCCCGCTCCCCGCGCCGGACCCGATCCATTGGCGTCGGGGCGTTCTCCCGTTGCCCGAGGCCCTGGGTTGCCTGGCACTGCTCACTCCCGACGGACGAGCCCTGGCGCCCCAGGACCTGTTCCCGCCTGGGTTGGTGGTCCGCTTCGGGGTACGGGGGCTTGTCTGCCGGCAGGGGCGGGACGGCCGGCAGCACTCCCTGAAGAAGCTGTTTCAGGAACAAGGGGTGCCGCCCTGGGTGCGCCCCTATATCCCTCTGGTCTTCGCGGGGAGCGATTTGATCGCGGTAGGCAATGCCTGGACCTGCCATCCCGAGGACGCGGCCTGGGAGCGGGAATTTTGCATCCGCTGGCAAGCGGAGGCGGACCGCTGGCCAGTGCTCGATCTGTTCGACATCTGAACCCACGAACGCATCCGGGAGATCTCAACCATGCGCATCCATGTCCTTCAGCATGTCCCCTTCGAGGGGCCCGCCGCGATTGGCGATTGGGCCGCCCGCCAGGGCCACGCCTTCACGACCACCCCCCTTTTCGAGCACCGGCGGTTACCGGACGTGGGAACCTTCGATTGGCTGGTTATCATGGGTGGACCCATGGGGGTTCGGGATGAGGCCGACTACCCCTGGATGGCGGATGAAAAGAAGCTGATCCGGCAAGCCGTCGGCGGGGGCAGGACGGTGATCGGCGTCTGTCTCGGCGCCCAGCTCATCGCCGATGTCCTGGGGGCCCGCGTATACCGAAACGCCCATCGGGAGATCGGCTGGTTTCCAATCGAGCCGACCGACCAGGGCCGGGCATCCGGCCCCTTTGCCTCGTTGCCCTCTCGCCTCGAGGTCTTCCACTGGCACGGGGATACCTTCGACCTGCCGGCAGGGGCGATCCATCTGGCCGCCAGCGAGGGCTGCGCGCATCAGGCCTTTCTCTATGAGGGCCGGGTGCTGGGGCTCCAGTGCCATCTGGAGTCCACCCCCGCCGGCGTGGCGGACATCGTCGCCAACTGCGCGGACGAGATCATCCCCGGAAGATACGTGCAGACCGCCGAGCAAATGCTCACAACGCCGCGGGAGAGCTATGCAAGCATCCACCAAGCCCTGTTCGGCATCCTCGACCGACTCGCCACCCGAGAGTGACTGAGAAGCAAAATAAGGTACCCGACATCGCGTGTCGGGCGCCTCCGTCCCCCGACGTTTGTCAACCGAAGATGTCGGCGGTGATGTTCCTGAACCAGCTGTAGGCGTATTGCACCTCGCGCCGCCGCATCTCGAGGGGGGCGTCCATGGGTGACAGGCCGCCGGCGCCCTCGACACCGGCGATGGTCTTGCCGTCCGCGCTGAGCCGGTAGACCATGGCGACCGAGACGCCCCAGTCCTTGCCGACGATGGAGTAGCAGGTGTTGGCGTAGGAGGGGGTTCCCGGCTCCTCGCCCTTGAACATGGCAATGATCGCGGCGGCGCACACCTTGGCCTGGTTGTTGGCCGAATAGCCGGATTTGGGCATCTTGGTGGCGATGCAGGCGTCGCCGATCACATGCACGCCCGGATGTTTGGTGGACTCGAAGGTCTTTTTGTCCACCGGGCACCAGCCGCTGTCGTCCGTGAGGTCCGAGACCTGGGCGATCTTGCCGGCCCGTTGCGGCGGGATGATGTTCAGGACATCGGCCTTGATCTCGTCGCCGAAGCTGGTTTTCACCAGCCTGTCCTTCGCGTCCACCTCGATGGCGTCCGGGTCCGGGTCCGGGTTCGGCTGCCACTCGATCATGGCCTTTTCGGTACCGAAACCATAGAGCGCCTTCCAGCCCTGAATGAACAGGTCCTGCTTCGAGAACTTCGACTTGGGATCCAGGATCAGGACCTTGGCTTTGGGCTTGTGCTGCTTGAAGTAGTGGGCCATCTGGCTGGCGCGCTCGTAGGGCCCGGGCGGACAGCGGAAGGGATTCGGCGGGGCGACGATCACGGCGGTACCGCCGTTGGGCATGGCCTCGAGCTGGGAGCGCAGAAGCTTGGTCTGCTTGCCGGCCTGCCAGGCGTGGGGCAGCCGTTCACTGGCCGCCTCGCTGTAGCCCTTGATCCGGTCGTAAAGCAGCTCGATACCGGGGGCCACGACGCAACGGTCGAAGGCGTAATCCTTGCCACCGGCCCGGACGACCCTGGCGACCGGGTCGACCCGCTCGGCGGCCGCGTGAACCACCCGGATACCCATGGCCGCGAGCTGGTCGTAGCCGAACCGGATGGTCTCGAGATTGCGGTCACCACCGAGCACCTCGTTGCTCATATAGCAGGTGTAATAGTGCGTTTTGGGCTCGAGGATGGTGACATCCACCGAGGCATCCGCCAGCTTGATGTAGCGGGCTGCGGTGGCGCCGCCAGTCCCCCCACCGACCACGACCACCTTCTTGCCGGCGCCCAGGGCCAGGTGCGGAACGCCCACCAGGCCGGCGGCGGTAGCGGTCCCGGCGGCCTTGACGAATTCGCGACGATTCATCTTCATGCGTGCTCTCCTCCCTCGCTTACCGCTGGTCGGCATAGAAGGCGTTGATGGCCGCCAGGCCCGCTTCACCCTCTTTTTTGATCAGCTTGTCGAGCTTCTTCTTCATCTTCTTGGGTATCTCGCGGCGGCCCGCGCGAAAGTCGGCGATCGTGTTCTCCAGATACGGGAGCCATTGGCCGGCCAGCAGGTAATACTCGGCGTCCTCGCCCGTGATCGGCCTGCCGCCGTTTTCATGGCACTTCTCGCAGTATTTATCGTGCAGCCGGGCGCCCTTTCCGGCCTTGGTCGCGTCGAATTCCTGTTTGGCCGGGACGAACCTGCGGGCGGCGAAGTAGTCGGCCATCCGCTCGATCTCCTCGTCCGTATAGCCCTTGGCGATGCGGTCCATGATGGTGCCGTAGGTCTTGCCGCTCTTAAACGCCTGCATGGCCTCGATAAAGGCCGTCTTCTCCATCTGCGCGATGCTGGGCGAGGCCGGGCCGAGGCTGTTGCCGTCCCTGCCATGGCAACCGGTACAGGTATTGGCGAGCATACTCGCGCTCGCGATACCGCCAGCGGATCCGGCGGTCGAGATACCGAGCGCCAGCACGCCGGTCGCCAGGGCCAGATTCAATGTTCGCTTGGCCATCTTCCCTCCCTCCTGGGTGTTTTTCTCAATGTGGCAGCCTGTTTTAGTTTATCACATTTCAGATAACCCATTGATTTTCAGGCGCCTCGAAAAACTCAAGGCGCCATCAAGCCCTTTGTTCCACCATACCGGACAGTATTCCCATCATCTTACCAAGCTCCTTCATTCCATAGACAAGCCGATAATGAAATCACAAAATCCGTTTAGTTCCTTTTCTTTATCGATGTTCAGCTCGATGCCGGACAACAGGCTGATTTTACGATCGAAGATTTTTCTCAATTCCACCGGAACCGGAGAAATCATAAGCTCCGAACGCGCCTTCTCCGTATTGATCGATGTAGCCAAGGGTATATTTTCTTTTAAAATATCAGCCAGGTG
>JAIZWN010000341.1 GCA_020443945.1 Candidatus Thiosymbion ectosymbiont of Robbea hypermnestra
CCGGGAAGCCATCAGCGCGAGCACCGGAGCGGCCTGCCGGGGTGAGAGCGGATGGCGCGTCGCGACAGACTGAACGGAAACCTGGGAGATCCGGCCTGCTGGGGATCGTAACCCAAAGGCGGGTATGGGAATCAATAACTGTGCCCGGCGAGTGCGGTATGCGGATGACTGTGTCATCCTTTGGCCCAACATTTATTCGCCGAGGTAGACTTCGACCACGCGGGGGTCTTGCTGGATTTTGTCCATGGGCCCTTCCGCGAGTACCCGTCCCTGATGCAGGACGGTGACGCGCTCGGCAATGGAGCGCACGAAATCCATGTCATGTTCCACCAGGATCAGTGAATGCCGGCCCGCCAGGGAGGTCAGGAGCTCCGCGGTGCGGTCCATTTCCTGGTGGGTCATGCCGGTAACCGGCTCGTCCACCAGCAGCAGGTGTGGGTCCTGCATCAGGAGCATGCCGATCTCCAGCCATTGCTTCTGGCCGTGGGAGAGGGCGCCCGCGGTCCGGTAGGCCAGGGCCTCGAGTCCGACGATGCCGAGCACCTCGTCGATGCGGTCCCGCTGCTCGCCGGAGAGGCGGGCGAACAGGGTGGGAAAGACTCGCTTGTTGCCGGCCATGGCCAGCTCCAGGTTTTCATACACCCGGTGGTGCTCGAAGACCGTCGGCTGCTGGAACTTGCGTCCGATGCCGACTTGGGCGATCTCGGACTCGGACAGCCGCAGCAGATCGATTTCCATGCCGAAGTAGGCGCTGCCGCAGTCCGGCCGGGTCCGACCCGTGATGACGTCCATCAGGGTGGTCTTGCCGGCGCCGTTGGGGCCGATCACACAGCGCAGCTCACCGGCGTCGAGGTAGAAGTCCAGGTTGTCGATGACCTTGAAGCCATCGAAGCTGACGCAGAGGTTTTCCAGGTACAGGATGGCGCCATGGCTGATGTCCAGTTCCAGGTCCTCGACCGAGCGCATGAAGCCGAACTGGCGGTCCCGGCGCATGGATTTGCGGAATTGTGTCAGGACCTTCATACCCCGACCTCCGTCGGTCTCGGGGGCGAGCGCCTGAAACGCGCGAACAGGCCCGCGATTCCCTGGGGCAGGAACAGGGTCACCAGCACGAACAGGCCACCGAGGGCGAACAGCCAGGCCTCGGGCATGACGCCGGTGAAGGTGGTCTTGGCGTAGTTGACCAGGATGGCCCCGACGACCGCCCCGTACAGGGTCGCCCGCCCGCCGATGGCTACCCAGATGACCAGCTCGATGGAATTGAGGGGCGAGAATTCGCCGGGATTGATGATTCCCACCTGGGGTACATAGAGCGCCCCCGCCAGGCCCGCGAGCATGGCCGAGCAGGTGAAGACGAAGAGTTTGGCCCACTCCACCCGGTAGCCGATGGAGCGGGTGCGGGACTCGGCGTCGCGGATGGCGACCGCCACGCGCCCGAGGCGGGATTGGACGAGGTAACGGCAGGCCAGATAGGCCAGGGCCAGGGCCAGGGCGGAGGCCAGAAAGAGCCCGATCCGGGTGCCGTCGCCTTGCAGGTCGAAGCCGAGGATGTCCTTGAAGTCCGTCAAGCCGTTGTTGCCGCCGAAGCCCATCTCGTTGCGGAAGAAGGCGAGCATCAGGGCGTAGGTCAGGGCCTGGGTCATGATGGAGAAGTACACCCCGGTGACCCGGGAGCGGAAGGCCAGATAGCCGAACAGGAAGGCCAGGAGACCGGGCGCCAGCAGGGCCATGAGGGCCGCGAACCAGAACAGGTCGAAGCCGTGCCAGAACCAGGGCAGCTCCGACCAGTCGAGAAAGACCATGAAGTCCGGCAGCTCGGGATGGCCGTAGACCCCCCGCTCCCCGATCTGGCGCATCAGGTACATCCCCATGGCATAGCCGCCGAGGGCGAAAAAGGCCCCGTGGCCCAGGCTGAGGATGCCGAGATAGCCCCATACCAGGTCCACCGCCACGGCGAGCAGGGCGTAGGTCAGATACTTGCCCAGCAGGGTGACCGTATAGGTGGACAGGTGCCAGGGACTCGACGCCGGCACTGCCAGGTTCAGCAGGGGAACCAGAACGGCGGCGAGGGCGAGTACCGCCAACAGTAGCTGCCCGCCCCGGTCGCCCTTCAATACCCTCGACACACCCATGCGCTTATCTACTCGATCTATTCGGTAGTGTTCCAACTCACTCGACCGCGCGACCGCGTTGCGGGAACAGGCCTCGGGGGCGTCTCTGGATGAACAGGATAATGAAGATCAACACCAGGATTTTGGCCAACACGGCCCCCGCCCAGGGCTCCATGAATTTGTTGGCGATGCCCAGGGTCAGGCCCCCGATGAAGGTCCCCCACAGATTGCCGACCCCACCGAAGACCACCACCATGAAGGAGTCGATGATATAGGCCTGCCCCATATTGGGACCCACATTGGTAAGCTGGGACAGGGCCACCCCCGCGACCCCGGCGGTCCCGGCCCCGAGGCCGAAGGTGAGCATATCCACCCGCGCCGAGCGTATCCCCATGGCGCGGGCCATGGCGCGATTCTGGGACACGGCCCGCACTTGCAGCCCGAGGGTTGTGCGCTTGAGGATCAGGAGCAAGCCGAGGAAAACCAGGATGGCGAACAGAAAGATATAGAGCCGATTATAGGTCAGCGCCAGGGCCGGGTTGATCCGCAGGGAGCCGCTCATCCAGGCCGGGTTCTCCACCGCCACGTTCTGGGCGGAAATCGTGGTGCGCACCAGCTGTTGCAGCATCAGACTGATGCCGAAGGTAGCCAACAGGGTCTCCAGCGGACGCCCGTAGAGAAAGCGGATCACCAGGCGCTCGATGGCGACGCCGAACAGCCCGGAGACCACGAAGGCCGCCGGGACGGCCACCAGCAGGGAATAGCCGATGGCATCCGGCATGGCCTGCTGTACCAGATAGGTGGTGTAGGCGCCGAGCATCACGAGCTCGCCGTGGGCCATGTTGATGACGCCCATCACGCCGAAGGTAATGGCCAGCCCGATAGCCGCCAGCACCAGCACCGAGCCGAGGCTCAGACCGAAAAACAGGGTCTCGGCCCAGGCATTGAGCGTGCGTCGCAGCTCGATCCCGAAGAGCGCCGCCCGCGCCGCCGCGGTCACCGCCGGGTCCGGATCCGCCTCGGCCATGGCCGCCAGGCGATTATGGACCTCCGGCTCCAGGCTGGCGCCGAGCGTGGCGATGGCCGCGAGCCGCGTGTTGGCCGTCGCCGCATGCAGATCGTCCAGGGCAATCGCAAGCCCCAGATCGGCGCGCACCCCCTCATCTTGCTCCAGGGGCAGGCGCGCCCGCAACCGAACGGCGGCCTTCCCGTCGCCCATCATCTCGCGTACCGCCGCCCGGCGGACCCGTGGGTCGGGGTCATTCAGGGCCATGCCGGCAAGGGCCCCGCGGAGCTGCCGGCGCAGACGGTTATTGAGGCCGACCTTCTTGATCTCCCGTTTGCCGACCTCGCCGAGATCGGCGCCGTTGGAGGCATCGCGGATGCGGTAGCCGGTCTGTGACTTCCGCGCATACAGGATGCGCCGGTCGGATTTGCGGTAGAAGACCTCGCCCTTCAGCAGGCCCTCGAGCAGGGACCGGGCGCGTTCATCACCGCCGGTGGCGATTGCCTCGATAGCCGCCGCCTTGACCCGAAAGGAGCGGTCGCTCAGCCGGCCCAGGGCTTCCTCATAACCGATGGTCCGGGCCCCGGCCGGCCGCGGAACAAGCGTCGCCAGGATCAATACGCACAAAAAACCAGCCGCAACCAAGGGACCCCGACCCAGGGCCACGGCGCGCATACTTAAATACCCGCGGAACATAAAACCTCGATACTCTCGGTTATGGATGCTCGTCGCCGGTGGTCACCCCAGACTGCGCCTGATGCAGAACGTACAGCCAGACGGTACCGTCGGGGCAGGAGAGGAGGGCGTTGCCGAGGTCCGCACGCTGTACCGGGTCAGTATAGGGAACAACCCCCGGCCGTGCCGGGGGATGGTTGTTATCGCTCCAAGCAGGCCTTGGCCTTGGTCTTGGTCTTGGTGTTGTAGTTGCCGCAGAAGATGGGTTGGGTCCAGTCGGCGACGATATCCTTGGAGCCGGGCAGGAAATCGGACCAGGCATCCCCCGGAATCTCGGTACCCGTCCGCCAGACCACCTCGAACTGGCCGTCGTCCTGAATCTCGCCGATCAGCACCGGTTTGGTGACATGGTGGTTCTTGAGCATGACCGATGTGCCGCCGGTCAGGTTCGGGGTCTCGAGTCCGACGATGGCGGCCACCACCTTGTCGGTATCCGTGCTGCCGGCCTTCTCGACGGCCCGGACCCACAGGTTGAAGCCGATGTAGTGGGCCTCCATGGGATCGTTGGTAACCCGCTCATCGTCCCCGATGAAATCGTGCCAGGACTGGATAAAGGCCTCGTTGGCGGGGTCTTCGACGCTCATGAAGTAGTTCCAGGCCGCCAGATGGCCTACCAGGGGTTTGGTGTCGATGCCGGAAAGCTCCTCCTCGCCCACCGAGAAGGCCACCACCGGAATGTCCTCGGCGGAGATGCCCTGGTTGCCCAGCTCCTTGTAGAAGGACACATTGGCGTCGCCGTTGATGGTGGAGACCACGGCGGTCTTCTTGCCTTGGGAGCCGAATTTCTTGATGTTCGCGATAGTGGACTGCCAGTCGGAATGGCTGAAAGGAGTGTACTTATCGATGAGGATGTCCTGTTTCGCCACCCCCTTCTGTTTCAGGTAGGCCTCGAGGATCTTATTGGTGGTGCGCGGGTAGACATAGTCGGTTCCCACCAGCACCCAGCGCTCGATGTCCAGCTCGTTCATCAGATAATCGACGGCGGGGATCGCCTGCTGATTGGGGGTGGCGCCGGTGTAGAAGACATTCTTGGAGGACTCCTCGCCCTCATACTGCACCGGATAAAAGAGCAGGCCGTTGAGCTCCTCGACCACCGGGAGCACCGATTTACGCGAGACCGAGGTCCAGCAGCCGAATATCACGGCCACCTTTTCCTTCTCGATCAATTCGCGGGCCTTCTCCGCGAACAGGGGCCAGTCGGAGGCGGGATCCACCACCACGGCCTCCAGCCGTTTGCCGAGGATGCCGCCCTTCTTGTTCTGCTCCTCGATGAGCATTCGCATGGTGTCTTTCAGCGTGGTCTCACTGATGGCCATGGTCCCCGACAGGGAGTGCAGAATACCCACCTTGATGGTGTCCGCCGCCGCCAGCGCGCCGGCCAGGCACAGGCCGATACCCGCGCTCAGACCGATGAGCAATGTCTTGAAAAAGCCTGATTTGTGCATGTGATGGACCTCCGGTTCCGGTTTCGGTTTCGGGTTCAGGGCACTTCGGGGAGATCCCGAGATGCCCGCGCAAGTTAAGGATACCTTACTGGCCGCGATTGGGATAACCGATCCGTCGGTCCCCCTGATAAATATCCGGCGGGCCGCAAGGTACTCTATAATCCCTGGTCTGCCACGACGCCCCGGCGCCTCGTTTCAGAATATTCTGCCTACAAAATTAGTGTGCCAGACGACACCGAGACGCACCCATGCTGGATAAGAGCTACGACCCCCGGACCCTGGAGCAGACCTGGTACCGGACCTGGGAGGATAAAGGCTATTTCGCGCCCGCGGCGGGGGAGGGCGGCTATTGCATCATGATTCCGCCGCCCAACGTGACCGGCAGCCTGCACATGGGCCATGCCTTTCAGGACACCATCATGGATGCTCTGGTCCGTTACCACCGTATGCGGGGCGAGCCGACCCTGTGGCAGGCGGGCACCGATCACGCGGGTATCGCGACCCAGATGGTGGTCGAGCGTCTGCTGGAGGCCGAAGGAAAGACCCGCCACGACCTGGGCCGGGAGACCTTTACCCGGCGGGTGTGGGCCTGGAAGGCCGAATCCGGCGGCACCATCACCCGCCAGCTGCGGCGCATGGGCGCCTCCCTGGACTGGGCACACGAGCGCTTCACCATGGACGAGGGGCTTTCCGGCGCGGTGCGCGAGGTCTTCGTGCGCCTGTTCGAGAAGGGGCTCATCTATCGCGGCAAACGCCTGGTCAACTGGGACCCGGTGCTCCACACCGCCGTCTCGGACCTGGAGGTCCTGTCCACGGAGGAGAGCGGCCAGCTCTGGGACCTGCGCTATCCCCTGACCAACGGCCAGGGCGAGCTGGAGGTTTCCACCACCCGCCCGGAGACCATGCTGGGGGACTGCGCGGTGGCCGTGAACCCAGAGGACGAACGCTATCGCCACCTGATCGGCGAATTCGTCCACCTGCCCCTCACCGGCCGGCGCATCCCCGTCATCGCCGACCCCCACGCGGACCCGGCGCTCGGCACCGGCTGCGTCAAGATCACCCCCGCCCACGACTTCAACGACCACGAGGTCTGGCTGCGCCACCGGGACGAGACCGCCATCGCCGAGCAGGCCCACGGCGGGCTCATCAACATCTTCACCCCCGATGCCGCCATCCGCGGGAATCTGCCGGAAGAAGGCGAGCTCATCCCCGCCGCCTACATCGGACTCGACCGCTACGAGGCCCGCCGACGCATCCTCGCCGACCTGACGGACCTGGGCCTCCTGGCAAAGACCCGGGAGCACCGCCTGCAACAGCCCCGGGGCGACCGCTCGGGAGCCGTTATCGAGCCCTATCTCACCGATCAGTGGTACGTGAAGATCAAGCCCCTGGCGGACCCGGCCATTGCCGCGGTGGAAGACGGGCGCATCCGCTTCGTCCCGGACAACTGGAAGAACACCTACTTCGAGTGGATGCGCAACATCCAGGACTGGTGCATCAGCCGCCAGATCTGGTGGGGCCACCGGATCCCCGCCTGGTACGACCCGCAAGGCAATGTCTATGTAGGCCGCTCGGAGCAGGAGGTGCGGGAACGCCACGGCCTGGCGTTCGACTTTCCCCTGCGCCAGGACCCGGACGTGCTCGATACCTGGTTCAGCTCCGCCCTCTGGCCCTTCTCGACCCTGGGCTGGCCGGAACACCCCCGGCGCCTGGAGACCTTCTACCCCACCTCCGTGCTGGTCACCGGGTTCGACATCATCTTCTTCTGGGTCGCCCGCATGATTATGCTGGGGCTCGCGTTCATGGACGACGTGCCCTTCCGCGAGGTCTACATCCACGGCCTGGTGCGGGATACCCACGGCGACAAAATGTCCAAATCCAAGGGCAATGTGCTCGATCCCATCGACCTGATCGACGGCATCGCGCTGGAGCCCCTAGTAACCAAGCGCACCCAGGGCATGATGCAACCCCACCTGGCCGAGAAGATCGCCGCCGCGACCCGCCAGGACTACCCCCAGGGCATCCCCGGCTTCGGCGCCGACGCCCTGCGCTTCACCTTCGCGGCCCTGGCCGCCACCGGCCGGGACATCAAATTCGACCTGAGCCGGATCGAAGGCTACCGCAACTTCTGCAACAAGCTGTGGAACGCCTCCCGCTATGTGCTCATGAACACCCAGGGCGAGGACTGCGGCCAGGCCGGCGGCGACATCCGATTCAGCGCCGCCGACGGCTGGATCCGCTCCCGCCTGCAAGGGGCCATCGCCGCGGTGGACGAAGCGATTCGGGGCTACCGCTTCGACCAGGCCGCCCAGGCCATCTACGACTTCACCTGGAACGCCTTCTGCGATTGGTATCTGGAGCTCTCCAAGCCGGTGCTCAACGACCCGCAGGCCGCCCCGGCGGCCAAGCGGGGCACCCGCCGAACCCTGGCGCAAACCCTGGAGACCCTGCTGCGGCTCGCCCACCCCCTCATCCCCTTCATCACCGAGGAGATCTGGCAGAAGATCAAGCCCCTGGCCGGGGTCACGGGTGATACCATCATGCGGGCCCCCTTTCCCGTCGCCGATCCCGGTCTCATCGACCCGGCGGCGGAAGCCGAGCTGGGCTGGGTCATGCAATTCGTCCTGGGCGTGCGGCGGATCAAGGGCGAGATGAACATCGCCCCCGGCAAACCCCTCCCCGTCCTTTTGCAGAACACCGACCACCAGGATGTGGCCTGGCTGGCGGCCAACCGCCACTACCTGGACGCCCTCGCCCGCACCCGCTCCATCCAGGTACTGGCGCCCACCGACCCGCCCCCCGAATCCGCCATCGCCCTGGTGGGCGAGATGAAAATCCTCATCCCCATGGCCGGACTCATCGACCAGGAAGCGGAGCTCAGACGCCTCGGCAAAGAAATCGGCAAGCTGGAGGCGGACCTGGAACGGACCCAGAACAAACTCGCCAACCCCAATTTCCTGGACAAGGCCCCGCCGGCGGTGGTCCAAAAGGAGCGGGACAAGGCCGCCGAGCAACAGGCCGCCCTGGCCAAGCTCGAAGAACAGGTCCTTACGCCATCTGAAAACCCATGACCGACCCGCAAAATAACAGCGATGCCTACGACAGCCCCTGGAAAGACGTGCTCGGGCACGCCTTCCCCGAATTCATGGCCTTCTATTTCCCCCAGGCACATGCCCAAATCGACTGGGCACGCGGTCATGAGTTCAGGAACACCGAGCTGCGTCAAGTGGTGCGCGACGCCGCGCTGGGCAAACGCTTTGCCGATGCCTTGGT
>JAIZWN010000342.1 GCA_020443945.1 Candidatus Thiosymbion ectosymbiont of Robbea hypermnestra
CCGGGAAGCCATCAGCGCGAGCACCGGAGCGGCCTGCCGGGGTGAGAGCGGATGGCGCGTCGCGACAGACTGAACGGGAACCTGGGAGATCCGGCCTGCTGGGGATCGTAACCCAAAGGCGGGTATGGGAATCAATAACTGTGCCCGCCGCATGTCGGAAGTCGGAGTGGTCCACGGTAGCGATGAACCGGGGTAATGCCTGGGGAGCGAAGGGGCCATGCGGTTGTCATGTCGAGTTCTCAGAAGGAGGTGATCTGCTTGTCGGAGCAAACCCGGACCATTACAGAGCGAACGCATGTCGAGTTACCAACGACCTTTGCGGTCAACGAGAGCGGCCTGCCGGAGGCGATCTTCAAGCTGAGGAAGCGACTGTACATCAAAGCGAAGCAGGAGCCGCGGTTCCGATTCTACACCCTGTATGATCGGATCATGCGGCCAGACGTGCTTGTGGCGGCGTGGGACCAGGTAGCCAGTAACGACGGCGCGCCTGGGGTGGATGGCGTTCGGATTGAGGACATCGAGAACGCCCCCGGTGGTGTCGAGCGGTTTCTGGAAGAACTGCACGACGACCTGAAGCGGAAACGCTACCGCGCGCAAGCGGTGCGGCTCAAGCTGATCCCGAAGGCGAACGGCGGGGAACGCCCGTTGGGCATACCCACGGTCCGCGATCGGGTGGTCCAGACGGCAGCCAAGCTGGTTCTGGAACCGATCTTCGAGGCAGACTTTCTGCCCGTATCCTTTGGCTTTCGGCCCGGCCGCTCGGCGCATGATGCGCTGGATGCGGTGCAGGAAGAGCTGAGGAAGGGACGGAACGCGGTGTACGATGCCGATCTGAAAGGGTATTTCGATACCATCCCCCATCATCAATTGATGGCCGGTGTCGAGCGGCGGATCGCCGACGGTGCGGTGCTCAAGCTGATTCGTCAGTGGCTGCGGGCACCGATCCTGGAAGAACCACCAGACCGGCATCACCCACCGAGGAAGGTCAAGCGACGGGCCGGCACCCCGCAAGGGGGCGTCATCAGCCCGTTGTTAGCCAACCTGTATCTACACTGGATGGACAAACGCTTCTACGGTCCGGAAGGACCGGCCCAAAGGACCGGGGCACGGCTAGTGCGGTATGCGGATGACTTTGTCATCCTCGCCCGGTATCAAGGGCGGTGCATAAGCGACTGGATCGAGGCTACCGTGGAAGACTGGATGGGCCTGAAGATTAACCGTGAGAAGACCCGGATTATCAAGCTGTCTGAGCCTGGAGCAAGCCTGGAGTTTTTGGGCTACAGCTGGCGGTACGAGGCGGACCGATTCGGGCGTGCCAAGCGGTTTCTCAACCGGGTTCCCAGTGCCCAAGCATGTGTGCGTGAACGGGAGAAGCTGCGCGGGATGATCGGCGCGAAGCAGAGCTTCGTGGCAACTCCCAAGCTGATGGCGACGGTCAATCGCCAGGTCCGCGGATGGGCCAACTACTTCGGGCATGGACGCAGCCGCCCGGCGTTTCGCGCCATGAATTGGTTCCTCCAACAGCGGATGGTACGGCACCTGAAACGTCGGAGCCAGCGCCCCTTCCGGCCACCGAAGGGGGTGACTTGGTATACGCACCTGTATAAGCGATTGGGCTTGGTGCAACTCTAAGGCTGGACTCCCCAGCGATAGCTTCGGATGTGAAGACAACCGGAAAGCGCAGTGCGGGAAAACCGCATGCTGCGTTTGATGAGGGGGGACAGGCGACTGTGGCTAGGATTCGGCTCGTGAGGCACCGCCAGACGAAAGGGGCGGGAACGGATAGGCCAAATCTAAG
>JAIZWN010000343.1 GCA_020443945.1 Candidatus Thiosymbion ectosymbiont of Robbea hypermnestra
CTGCGCTCACGCGCCTCGCGGCTGGCCACTTCTCGCCGCGCTGAGAGCGAAAAATAAGGTGAAACGGGGCACTAGCCGGAGGTTACGCGCTCGCGCAGATAGACGGGCAGGGCTTGCTCTGCGGTCACCCGATGGCCCCGCGCGAACTCGGCGGCGGCCAGCACCGCGACATCGTGGGCCTCGCACTGGGCGGCGGGCGTTACCGTCAGGAGCCGTGGTCCCAGACGCCCGCGCAGCACATCGCCATGGACGGCCCAACCGCTGCCGACCCCGCTCCAATCATCATCCGCCGGGAGCGCGACCGCCTCCGGGGCCGCGACTTCCTCCGTCCCCGCCGCCCGCATCCGGTCCCCCTCGCCGAGCCGGTAAGGCCCCCAGTAGAGCTCCCCCATGCGGGCATCGAGCGCCGCCAGGACCCGAGGCGGGCCGCCGGACCGGAAATATCCCTGCGCCAGGGCGGCCAGGGTCGATACCGGCACCACCGGCAGATCCGCGCCGTAGGCCGCGCCCTGCGCTACCGACGCGGCAATCCGCACCCCCGTGAAGGAGCCCGGACCTCGGCCGAACGCCAGGGCGTCGAGCCGGGTCAGGCCGATACCGGCCGCGGCGAGGAGGTCATCCATCATGGTCAGGACCCGCTCACCGTGTCGGCGCGGCTCCCGTTCGAGGCGTTGCGCGAGCTCCGTGCCCAGCAGGAGCGCCACGGAACAGGCCGCGCCGGAGGTTTCGATGGCAAGAATGTTCAATTCTTCAATCGATCGTGCGGATTTTCGATGGTCACCGAGTATCGACCACCAGCCACGGGTACCGCGTGAGGACCGGCAATCTCGGTCCCGGAGGGTTGCTCCTATCCCGATGGATCGGAGCTGTCGGCCTTGTCGGTTTTGCCGTCGCTCTGGAGACCGGCGGCGCGCAGAAATTCCTTCTGGAAATCCGTCCACATCTCGACGCTGCGCTGGGTCATGCGGGTGACGGTCTGCAAGGGGTCCTGCGCCAGTGTCTCGCGGACCTGCTGCTGCTGTTTGGCGAAGACGTTCAGGGATTGTTCCATGTAGCGGGCGAACAGGCCCCGCAGGGTGCCGCCGTAGAAGCGGATGATCTGGGCCAACATGTTGGCCGTAAACAGCGGTTTGCCCGCGCTTTCCTCCTCCAGCATGATCTGGAGCAGAATGGAACGGGTGATGTCTTCCTCGTTGGTGGTGTCCACCACCCGGAACTTGTCGCCCCGCATGACCAAGTCCCGTACATCGACCACGGTGATGTACTTGCTGACCTCGGTATCGTAGAGCCGGCGGTTCGGGTATTTCTTGATGATACGCTCGTCAGACATGGGGTAGGTCCGTCATACAGGGAATTTCACCGTGCCGCACATCGCCTTCTCCGCCATCCCTGGGGGATAGATTAGGGGATGGGTGGGGCGGGCGAAGCGGCGATACGAGGGGTTTCGGGCCATCCTTGCGGTGGGTGTGCCCCCACGCGCCTTGAATTTCCCGCGCCCTCCACCAGTATTCAGTATACCCCAAGCATGGCGGATATGGCCGACCCGGCGCGACCATCCAGCCGTTGCCCAGCCGTCCCGGGGAACCCGTTTCCCGTCTTTGCCGCGAGGCTACAGCGTCCGCGACGCAAGCGCCCGGAGTACTCCGTCGCATGGTTCGATACCCTCTTCCTTGTGCGGTCCCCGCTCGGGGCGGGGATAGGGGATAAAGGGGTTTTCCCATAGAAAAACGCGGCTCGAACGCATGGTTTCCGGCGCCCGCGGGAGCGGACGGGATAGGTGTCGGGGGCCTCAGGCCCGCCGCCAGATGGTTCCCTCCGGTCCATCTTCGAGCAGGACGCCGGCGGCCTGCAGCTCGTCGCGGATGCGGTCGGCCGCGGCCCAGTCCTTCGCCTTGCGGGCCGCGACGCGGCGGTCGATCAGCTCCTGAATCCGCGCGTCGGTCAGGCCCTCCTCGGAGCCCCCCCCGCGCAGATAGGTCTCCGGCTCCTCCTGGAGGATGCCCAGAACCCCGCCCAGGGCCTTGAGCTCCGCGCCCAGGGCCGCGGCGGCCGGCTCATCGCCGGTCCGCGCCCGATTGATCTCCCGCGCCAGATCGAACAGCACCGCCAGGGCCTCGGGGGTGTTGAAGTCGTCGTCCATGGCGGCGTGAAACCGCGCGCGGAAGGGCTCGGCGCCGGCGGGCGGCGCCTCCGGCAGCCCCCGTAGCGCCGTATAGAAGCGGGTGAGGGCGCTACGGGCATTGTCCAGATGCTCGTCGTCGTAGTTGAGAGGGCTGCGGTAATGGCTGGTGAGGATGAAGTAGCGGACCTCCTCGGGACGGTAGCGGGCTAGGACCTCGCGCACCGTGAAGAAGTTGCCCAGGGATTTGGACATCTTCTCCTCGTTCACGCGCACGAAGCCGTTGTGCATCCAGCAGTCGACGAAGGGCTCGCCGGTGGCGCCTTCGGATTGGGCGATCTCGTTCTCGTGGTGGGGAAACTGCAAATCCGCGCCGCCGCCGTGGATATCGAAGTGATTGCCGAGGCAGGCGGTGGACATGGCCGAGCACTCGATGTGCCAACCGGGCCGGCCCGCGCCCCAGGGGGAATCCCAGGTCGGCTCCCCCGGCTTGGCCGCTTTCCACAGGGCGAAGTCCAGGGGATCCCGCTTGGCCTCCTCCACCTCGACCCGGGCGCCGGCGCGCAGCTCCCGCGGGTCCTTGCCCGAGAGCTTGCCGTAACCCGCGAAGCTGGCTACCGCATAGTAGACATCGCCATTGGCGGCCACATAGGCATGGCCCTTGTCTATCAGGACCCGGATCATGGCCAGAATCTCGTCCATGTGGGCGGTGGCCCTGGGCTCCCGGGTCGGCGGCAGAATGCCTAGTGCTTGCGCGTCCTCGTGCATGGCGGCGATAAAGCGCTCCGTGAGGTCGGCGTAGAACTCCCCCCGCTCGTTGGCCCGGTCGATGATCTTGTCGTCGATGTCGGTAATGTTGCGCACATAATCGACCCGATAGCCGCGGGCGCGCAGATAACGGTAAACCACGTCGAACACCACCAGGACCCGGGCATGGCCCAGGTGACACAGGTCATAAACGGTCATGCCGCACACATACATGCGGACCCGGCCGGGCTCAAGGGGCACGAATTCCTGCTTCTTTCTGGTCTGGCTGTTGTAGATCCGGAGCATCTCGGGTAAGGAGAAATGTAAAGTCCATGGGTGTTGCGGATGGTAACAAAGCTCGGGGCCATTGCGAAATCGGGCCGTACTCCCGACCGCTACGCGCCGCTACGAGGCGGCGAATGGTCCGGTACCCCATTTCACCTTATGGGGACCTTGCTCCAGGCAGAGAAACTTTGGGGACCTATATACATAGCTAGTGCCCCGTTTCACCTTATTTTTCGCTCTCAGCGCGGCGAGAAGTGGCCAGCCGCGA
>JAIZWN010000344.1 GCA_020443945.1 Candidatus Thiosymbion ectosymbiont of Robbea hypermnestra
CTGCGCTCACGCGCCTCGCGGCTGGCCACTTCTCGCCGCGCTGAGAGCGAAAAATAAGGTGAAACGGGGCACTAGCCTTATTGGGAATTATTTTTGCCGCAAATGAACGCGAATCAGCGCAAATCGGAGCCGATTCAATTTGCATCCATTCGCGTTTAGTTGCGGTAAAATTAGCGTTTAAGCTTGCGCAGGGTTTTCTCGCTCCAGAAATTGCCCGGCTTGGCGACCTCGTCGTCGACCCGGTTTACGCTACGGGGAACAACCGCCCAGGTTTCATGTCCGGTCTTCAGATTCTTGCCGTACCAGTAACCCCAATACAGGGCTCGGGGGTCGCTGTTCTCCTCCGCGCTGTTCTCCTCCACGCTGATCCAATCCCGATCGATGACCTTTACCAACTTTCCCCGCTTGAAATATTCGGTACGGTAGTCGGCGAAGGTATTGGTATCCACGTAACTGATCCGATAGTCATACCACCAATTCCTCCGTTTGGTGGTGCTCTTGAGCTTGTAGACTTGCTTGCCCTTAGGCTTACAGGACGGCGCCGGGGGGTTGTGCAGCCACCTGACACTGACGCCGGGGATGGTGCGCAGGCAATCCTGGAAGGTTTGCGTACCCAGCAGCTGGTGGGTTTCATGGAAGGGCTTGCGCAGGATAACGTCGCCGAAGGTGAAGTCGGTGCCCCCCCAGGCATCGTCATGGGCCGGTTCGGCAAAGCGCCGGATCTTGCGCAATGAGGGCAGCCAGATGGAATAGTACTGGGGCTTCGCATCGTCCTCATAATCCTCGATCAACATGCCCGTTCCCCTGAGCTTGCCCGAGCGGAAAATCGCCACCTCCCTGGACCGGATATCCGGGTCGGACCAATCGTTGCGTTTGTAGCGCTCGACGGTCAGGGTGGTGGGTCTGGCGTTTTTGGGTTTCTTGATAATGACCGTGATGGTATTGCCGGACCTGATGATCGCGTAGCGGTCGTAAACGTGAAACTGGTTGACGAAGAAAACCTGCTCGGCGATTTGCCGCGCGCTCGGTTTCCCGCTCGGGTAAGGCAGATTCTTGTCGATTCGGGTGGCCGCCTGGACCAGGGGGGCAAAGAGTACGGACAGTACACAAAGCACCAGGGTGTAGGGATTCGGCATAGTCGGTTTCTCCTCATCGGTAACCGTTGGTGGCATGACCCATCATTAACGTGCTACCTACCGCTTTAGGGACTGGTAGTGTTGTAGTTTTGTTGTCCCTGGGTATATACGCCGAATCCCGGAAACAACCAAAACAGGTTCCGGTTTTGTCGGCACGCGCGTCGCAATCTGCTAATAGGACAGGATTCACAGGATGTTCTTAGATTTTCAGGATTATTTTTTGTGGGTTCTGAGCGTT
>JAIZWN010000345.1 GCA_020443945.1 Candidatus Thiosymbion ectosymbiont of Robbea hypermnestra
GGCTATTCCTGCGCTCACGCGCCTCGCGGCTGGCCACTTCTCGCCGCGCTGAGAGCGAAAAATAAGGTGAAACGGGGTACTAGAATGATTGTTCAGAGTCTCCTTCCGGCCCCGACCTCGAAAACAAGAACCTGAAGGATTTTCTCCGAATCGAGCTCACATCCGGAAGGAGGTCTGAACGGTTACTTTATCTTGTGATGAGGAAATAATCTGCAATGAAAATTGCCAAACGCTGTAAGGTAGAAGTAAGGAAAGACCATCTTTCCAAGGTTGCTGCCAGTAGACCAAAGGCGGCACTTGCGGAACTGATTTGGAATTCCCTCGATGCTGATGCAGATAATGTCAACGTCAATTTTACTATTGGGGCCCTTGGTATCGAACGGGTCACGGTTTCAGATGATGGAATCGGTATTCCTTACAAAGAAGCTGAGGCTCTTTTCACTTCCCTCGGTGGCTCCTGGAAAGCCACAAAACAGAAGACCGAAACTGGAAGGTTTCTCCACGGCAAAGAAGGGGAAGGACGATTCAAAGCGTTTGCACTTGGTAGAATCGTTGATTGGAAAGTTACGTACAGTGAAAATAACAATCTATTTGACTATACCATTGAAGGCAGGGGGGATACCTTAGACGAATTTGTCCTAAGCGATATTGCTGAAAGCTCCCGTAAATCCACGGGGGTGACAGTTGAAATCAGCGAGCTGAACAAGAAATTCCACGTTATCGACCCCGAGAAGGCACTAGACCAACTCGCCCCGCTATTTGCCCCGTACTTGAGCAACTACAAGACCGTATCACTCAGGATTAACGGTGACCGAGCTGATCCTGACTCCCTGATACGCACTCGGAAATCCTTTCCGCTGTCTCCCATAGAAATAGGTGGGCAATCCGCACCGGTGGAACTAGACCTTGTGGAATGGGACAGCCTTTCAGACCGTGAAATGTGGTTCTGTGATTCACGGGGATTCCCTCTTGAACCATACGTCAAGCAGGTCAGGGGTATTGGGAACTTTGGCTATACCGCTTATCTGAGGTCCGATTACTTCAGGGCTCTTCACAACGAAGGTTCTTTTGCTCTTGGCGAACTCGAACAGACTATTTCTCCGGTTTTTGACGAAGCAGTTAAAACCATTAAAGAATACTTTCTTGTGAGGCAGCTGGAAGAAACGAAGGATCAACTCGAAGAATGGAAGCAAGAAGAAGTCTACCCCTACCAAGGAGAGCCTATTACACTCGTGGAAGAAGCGGAACGGAAGGTCTTTGATATCGTTGCCATCAACATTAATCAAAACCTTCCTGACTTCAGCGAAGCAAGTAAAAAGTCCAGGCAGTTTCAGTTCCGCATGTTGAGGCATGCCATTGAAAAAAGTCCTGAAGACCTGCAGAAGATCCTAACGGAAGTTCTTAACCTGCCAAAATCGGAAAGAGAACAACTTGCCGGACTTCTGGAAGATACATCCTTAGCATCAATAATTAATGCGTCCCAAATTGTTGCTGACCGCATAAATTTTGTAACGGCACTGGAACAAATTCTTTACAACTACAAAGACCATATCAAGGAAAGAAACCAACTTCATCGGTTACTTGCAAAGAACACCTGGATTTTCGGAGATGCCTTTACTCTATCCGTAGATGACCGGTCATTAACCGAAGTCCTCAAGAAGCATGCTGAACTAAAAGGGCTCGCAACCGTAATCAATGAACCTGTTCGGCGAGTAGACGGGAAAAAGGGAGTCATTGATTTAATGCTTTCCCGCCAAATCCCCCGAAATCACGAAAATGAACTGGAACATCTTGTTGTTGAGCTTAAAAGACCGTCTGTCAAAATCAGCAAGCAAGAGATTGACCAGATTGAGAGCTACGCTTTAGCGGTAGCAAAGGATGAACGGTTCCGTGGCGTGGATACTAAGTGGCATTTCTGGATAATCTCGAACGATTATGATGAATATGCGGATATAAAGCTGAATGCCGAAGGAAACAAGGAAGGTGTTCTGTTCCGCTTCACGAAGGACATGGACGTTACTGTATGGCTGAAAACATGGTCCCAATTGTTGCGGGAAAACGATCATAGGTTACGATTCATCCGTGACAAGCTGAACTATAACATAAATAGTGAACAGGCGTTACGGTATTTGAAGAAGACCTATGTCCAATATATTGAAAACATTGGAGAGAACTGGAATTTAAATACCACAGTCGCAGATGACTGATTCTAAGAGGCTGTCTAGTACCCAGTTTCACTCTAATTTTCATATTGCGTAAGGAACGGCCGACGTGGCGTTGTGCGGGCCATTCGCAACGCTACAGAGGGCGTTCCCTACGAACATGCAAAATAAGGTGACATGGGGTACTGAACAATCCGCGGGTGGTGTTGTAATTTTGTTGTCCCTGGGTATATACGCCGAATCCCGGAAACAACCAAAGCAAAACAAGTTACGGT
>JAIZWN010000346.1 GCA_020443945.1 Candidatus Thiosymbion ectosymbiont of Robbea hypermnestra
TTTCACCTTATTTTTCGCTCTCAGCGCGGCGAGAAGTGGCCAGCCGCAAGGCGCGTGAGCGCAGGAATAGCTACCCCTATTGCAAGCTCGCGCAACGAAGCGGATGGCAGCTTTAGTCGCGCCCGCAGGGAGCCCCCCAACCGCGCCAAGGCCAGGCGTGGCGTGGCTCTCTCGCTCGGTGCTCTCCTCTCGCTTGGGCGCGGTTGGGGGGCTTAAGGGGTGAAAAATAAGGTGAAATGGGGTACTAGACCCGGCAACAAACCGACAACCCGGCACCTCTCCCAGCATCCCGCTTCACGACATCGGGTCCGAGCGGCTGATTATGCCGGCGGGCCTCGAGGAGCCGGGACGGTCGGACTACCGCCATGGCCTGGGCCATCAGGCTGAACGGCCCGAGTTTCCAGACGGCCGCTCTCAGAGGCCGGCCAGCCCCCGCGCCAGGTCGGCTTGAATGTCTGCGATCGCCTCCAGGCCCACGGCGATTCGGATCAGGCCCTCGCCGATCCCCGCTACCTCTCGTTCCTCATCGGTAAGCCGACCGTGGGTGGTCGTGGCGGGATGGGTGATGGTGGTCTTGGTGTCGCCCAGGTTCGCCGTGATCGAGAGCAGGCGGGTGGCGTCGATGACCCGCCAAGCGGCCTCCCGGCCGCCGCGAACCTCGAAGGCGACGATGCCGCCGCCGGTGCGCTGCTGGGTTCCGATCAGGTAATGTCCGGGGTGGGTATCGAGTCCCGGATAGAAAACCCGCGCGACGCCGGGCTGCTCCCGCAGCCAGTCGGCAAGCGCCTGTGCGTTGCGCGCGTGGGCCAGCATCCGCAGCTCCAGGGTCTCCAGTCCCTTGAGAAAAACCCAGGCGTTGAAGGGGCTCATACTGGGGCCGGCGGTCCGGAGCACGCCGAAGACCTCCTCGCCCACCCGCTTACGGTCGCCGACCACGGCGCCACCGACGCAACGGCCCTGTCCATCCAGATACTTGGTGGCGGAATGCACTACCAGATCCGCTCCCAGACCCAGGGGGGCTTGCAGGGCCGGCGTACAGAAACAGTTGTCCACCACCAGGAGACAATCGTGGGCATGGGCGAGATCGGCCAGGGCCCGGATGTCCGCCATCTCGGTGAGGGGATTGGAAGGGGTCTCCAGGAACAGCAGCCGGGTAGCGGGGCCGATTGCCTTCTCCCAGGCAGCCGGCGCCATCAGAGGCACATAACTGGTCTCGATCCCGAAACGGGTCAGGTAATTGTTGAACAGCAGAGTGATGGAGCCGAAGATGCTGCGGGAGGAGACGATATGATCCCCCGCCTTCAGCAGTCCCAGGCACAGGCTCAGAATCGCGGACATCCCGGAAGCGGTGGCGACGCAGCATTCGCCTCCCTCCATGGCCGCCAGCCGCTCCTCGAAGATGGCTACGGTCGGATTGGTGAACCTGGAGTAGATATTGCCGGGCTCATCGCCCGCGAAGCGGGCCGCCGCCTCCCGGGCGCTGGCAAAGACATAGCTGGAGGTGGTGAAAATCGGCTCCCCATGCTCGCCTTCCGGCGTCCGGTGGTGCCCGGCGCGGATAGCAAGGGTGGCGAATCCGAGCTCGTCCTGGATACTCATCGATACCCCCGTGTCAGTGATTTTACTCGTGCATGTGGAATATTCGGACTGGCCGGATTAACGGTTACCTTCCGCCGACCAGGGTTCACGACCAAATCCATAAATACTCCAATAGAATAGTTTGTATTAATTAAGCTGCTTATTAATTATGATCTCAGTAGTTTGCGTTTAGAATATTAAATTGAGAGCAAGGACTTTCTTTCTACTGGGATTCATTCTTGTATTGCCATACGGTAAAATGGCATAAAAGGTAGCTTTTGCAAAACCAAAAGCCGACTCCTGTCGCAACAAATTCGGATCAGTTCGATGGAATACACAAGCATTGAGAATCGCACCTTGTCTCAAAACGAGATCGATCAACTCGCTCATATGATGAAAAGCGATGCGCCTCCTCACGTGCGCAAGCGGCGCGCCCACGCGATTCTGCTTTTGTTCGAAGATCGTAGAAGGTTCGATGAAGTTGCGAAGATTTTAAGAGTGCATACGAATACGGTCCGTAACTGGGCTGAGCGTTGGGTCGCTGAAGGAAGCGACGGGTTATACGATCGCGAAGAACGCGGAACGAAGCTGCTCTTTTCCACAGCGGAAGAAAAGATCGTTTTGGAATGCCTCGAGAAAGAACCGCGCTCGCTACGCAAACTGACCCCAGAGGTGGCAAAGCGAACGGGCAAGACAGCACATGTCGAAACTTTGTGCAAGATTCTGAAGAAGCATGGTAAGACCTGGAAAAGACAGAGAAAAATACCGAAAGTAAAACCTGACGAAGAGGCATACGAGCAGACGAAATCCGATTTGGAAGAATTGCGAAACATGGCTTGCGGAGGCGAGTTCGACTTGTATTACTTCGACGAATCTGGGTTGAGCCTGAATCCGTATGTACCATACGCTTGGCAAGATCTCGGAAGAGACGGCACCTTAGGCATTCCCACCGCCGGCTCGAAGCGGATTAACCTGTTAGGTTTCATGGACTTTACCGGCGATAAACTCACAGCTTTCGAACATGAGGGCTCTGTGAACAGCGATGTCATTATCGACATCATGGACGAATTCTGCAAGCGTCTCGAACGTCCCGCAGTTGTGGTTTTGGATAACGCCTCGATTCACAAAAGCAAAGCGGTGGAAGCCAAAAGGGAAGAATGGGATCGCCGAGGTATGACGCTCTACTTTCTGTCCACTTATTCGCCGGAACTTAATTTGATCGAAATCTTGTGGAGAAAAATCAAATACGAGTGGATCCCCTGCTCGGCTTATGAAAGCATCTTCAATCTCAGATCGGCGATTAGAAATATTATTGATTTATTCGGGTCAAATGAGTATAGAATTCTGTTCTCGAATTAGGAGTTACAAATAATTTTATGGGGGTACTTAT
>JAIZWN010000347.1 GCA_020443945.1 Candidatus Thiosymbion ectosymbiont of Robbea hypermnestra
GCCAGGGTCATGAAGCAAAAAGGGCTCAACCTGACCGACATCGCTGAAATTTCAGGACTTCCAATCGAAGAGCTCGAAAAGCTCTGAGGCAACCGGTATTGTTTCAATGACGGGTAGTGTTATTTATTTGTTGTTTTCTATTCAGTGACTTGT
The DNA here is from genome assembly GCA_020443945.1 of Candidatus Thiosymbion ectosymbiont of Robbea hypermnestra. GTDB lineage: Bacteria > Pseudomonadota > Gammaproteobacteria > Chromatiales > Chromatiaceae > Thiosymbion > Thiosymbion ectosymbiont_B. Next base: position 154 of record JAIZWN010000347.1, read on the forward strand.
TTTCAGACAGTCTCTCAAACCCTTCCGCCGGAAATCGGCGGGGTCGCTGGCCGTTTCCCGCCCCGCTGAAAACGCAAAATAAGGTGAAGCGGGGTACTCGGGTCGCCAGGCGGGACTCACCCGTCCTTGGCGCGGGCGACGTATTCGCCCGAGCGGGTGTCGACCTTGATGAGTTCGCCGGTTTGCACGAACAGCGGCACCCGCACCACCGCCCCGGTCTCCAGGGTCGCCGGCTTGCCGCCACCGCCGGAGGTATCGCCCTTGAGCCCCGGGTCCGTCTCCGTGATCTCGAGCACCACGAAGTTGGGCGGCTCGATGTTCAGGGGGGAGCCGTTCCACAGGGTGACATCGCACAGGTCCTGTTCCTTGATCCAGTTGACCGCCTCGCCCACGGCGGCGGCATCGGCGGATAATTGCTCGTAGGATTCCGGATCCATGAAGTACCAGAGATCGCCGTCGTTATAGAGATACTGCATCTGGGTATCATGGACATCGGCGGCCTCCACGGACTCGCCGGATTTGAAGGTCTTCTCCACCACGCGCCCGGTCTTCAGGTTGCGAACCCGTACCCGGTTGAAGGCCTGACCCTTGCCGGGTTTGACGAATTCGTTCTCGAGGATGATATAGGGATCACCATCGAGCATGATCTTGAGGCCGCCACGAAACTCGTTGGTACTGTAACTTGCCATGCCGTTCTCCCGGTCGGAAGGGATCGATACGATCAATGTTAGCGCGAAGTGAGCCCGGGTGTCAGGCCATGCCGTGGCGGCGCGAGCTGAGTACGGCGCTCACCCGCCCGGAAGAGCTCATCGGCCTCCTGGACCTCGACCCCGGTCTGCTCCCCGCGGCGCGGGCGGCGGCGCGGAAATTCGGCCTCCTGGTGCCGCGGGGTTACGCCGCGCTCATGGCGCGATCGGAGCCGCACGATCCCTTGCTGCGCCAGGTCCTGCCGCTGGCGGAGGAGCTGCACGGCCCACCCGGCTTCACCACCGATCCGGTGGGCGAGCGGGCGGCGGTGCTCCTGCCGGGCCTGCTCCGGAAATACCAGGGGCGCGCCCTGCTGCTGCTCACCGGCGCCTGCGCCCTTCACTGCCGCTACTGCTTCCGCCGTCATTTTCCCTATGCAAACGACTCCGCCCAACCCGATCGGGCCGCGGGCGCCATCGCCCGACTCGCGGCGGACGCCTCCATCCACGAGGTCATCCTGAGCGGAGGGGATCCCCTGATGTGGGACGACGAGCCCCTCGCCGTTCTGATCGGCCGACTCGCGGAGATTCCCCACCTGCAACGCCTCCGCCTGCATACCCGGCTGCCGATCGTATTGCCCTCCCGGGTCACCGCCCGCCTGTGTCATAGCCTGCGCACCAGCCGCCTGCGGCCGATCGTGGTGGTGCATACCAACCACGCCCGCGAGCTGGGAGCGGCCGCACGGGATGCCTTGGCGCGGCTGCACGGCGCCGGTGTCATGCTCCTCAACCAAAGCGTGCTCCTGCGGGGCGTGAACGACAGTGCAGGCCGCCTGGCGGCACTGAGCGAGGCACTGTTCGAGTGCGCCGTGCTCCCCTACTACCTGCACCTGCTCGATCGGGTCCTGGGCGCGGCGCACTTCGAGTTGGACGAGACGGCGGCGATTCGGCTTCTCGCGCGGCTGCGCACCCGACTGCCCGGCTACCTGGTACCACGGTTGGTAAAGGAAATAGCGGGCGAACCCTACAAGATCCCGATTGAACGGTAGTTGACAAGCCCCGGCAGCCTCTAGAGAATTTGTCGTTTACCTTTCCACTCACAAGGAGAACTCAGCTTGGCCAATTCAATCCAGGCCCGCAAGCGCGCCCGCCAGGCGGAAAAGCGCCGTCGGCATAACGCATCCCTGCGCAGCACCCTGCGCACCGCCATGAAGAAGGTCCTCAAGCCCATCCGGGCGGGGGACAAAGCGGCCGCGACACAGGCCTTCAAGACGGCGGTTCCGGTCATCGACAGCTCGGCCGGCAAGGGCCTTATTCACCGCAACAAGGCGGCCCGCCACAAGAGCCGCCTCAACGCCCACATCAAGGCCATGTCCTGAGGCGGTCTCCATGCCGTTTTCTCTTCCCCGGCGGACGGAAAACGAATCATGAGCGCCGCTTATCCCCTGACCCGTCTGCGCCGTATGCGGCGTGACGGGTTTTCCCGCCGCCTGATGCGGGAAACCCACCTGACGCCGGACGATCTCGTCTATCCGGTATTCGTTCAGGAAGGGCGCGAACACCGGGAGCCGGTCTCCTCCATGCCGGGGGTGGAGCGGATGGGCCTCGACCGGCTGGTCGCCGAGGCGCGGGAGGTCCACGCCCTGGGCATCCCGGCCCTGGCGTTGTTCCCCGTTACCCCGGCGGCGGCCAAATCCGAGGATGCCGGCGAGGCCTATAATCCCGACGGACTGATTCAACGCGCCGTGCGGACCCTGAAGGACGCCGTGCCGGATCTGGGCCTGATTACGGACGTGGCCCTGGACCCCTTTACCAGCCATGGTCAGGACGGCCTCGTCGACGCTACCGGCTATGTCATGAACGATGAGACGGTGGAGGTGCTTATCCGTCAGGCCCTCTCCCACGCCGCGGCGGGGGCAGACGTGGTGGCGCCCTCGGACATGATGGACGGGCGCATCGGCGCCATCCGCACCGCTCTGGAGGAGGCGGGAAGGATACACACCCGCATCCTGGCCTATTCCGCCAAGTACGCCTCCGGCTTCTATGGGCCCTTCCGCGATGCCGTGGGCTCCGCCGCCAACCTGGGCGGCGGGGATAAATACAGCTACCAGATGGACCCGGCCAACGGCGACGAGGCCCTGCGCGAGGTCGCCCTGGACCTGGGGGAAGGGGCCGATATGGTCATGGTCAAGCCGGGCCTGCCCTATCTGGATCTGGTCCGGCGGATCAAGGACCGTTTCGGCGTTCCGACCCTCGTATACCAGGTCAGCGGCGAGTACGTCATGCTCAAGGCCGCGAGCCGCAACGGCTGGCTGGAGGAGCGGGCCACCGTCCTCGAGTCCCTGCTCTGCATCAAGCGCGCCGGGGCGGACGCCATCCTGACCTATTACGCCAAGGACGCCGCCCGTTGGCTGCAGGCCTGATCCGTAGCGGCGACGACAAGATGGCCGACCAATACGCCGTTATCGGCAATCCCATCGCGCACAGCAAATCGCCGCTCATCCATGCCGAGTTTGCCCGCCAGACCCGGCACGATATTGCCTATGGGCACATCCTGGGCGACCCGGACGATTTCCCCGACACCGTGCGCCGCTTCTTCGCCGGGGGCGGACGCGGGATGAACGTGACTCTTCCCTTCAAGGGGCGGGCCTGGGAAATCGCCGACCAGCGGAGTCCCGAAGCCGAGCGCGGGGGCGCGGTCAACACCCTGACCCGGCTCCCCGACGGTCGCCTGGGTGGGGACAACACGGACGGCGTTGGCTTGGTGCGCGACCTGTCCCTTAACCACGGCTTCGCGCTCGGCGGCAAGCGGGTGCTCTTACTCGGGGCCGGAGGCGCCTCCCGGGGCGTGCTGCACTCCCTGCTGGCAACGGGGCCGGGTGCCCTGGTCATTGCCAACCGCACCGCCGCCAAGGCAGCGGCGCTGGCCGCGACCACCGCGACGGATCGGGTCGAAGGATGCGGATTGGAGGAGCTGGAGGGACAAGATCCCTTCGACCTCATCATCAATGCCACCTCCGCCGGTCTCGGTGGAGACGTACCCACGATCCCCCGGGACTGCCTGGCCCCAGGCGGTTGGACCTATGACATGTTCTACGGCGACACGCCGACCCCTTTCCTGCGTTGGGGTCGGGAGCAGGGCGCGGGCCAAGCCCTGGATGGCTTGGGCATGCTCGTAGAACAGGCCGCGGAGTCCTTTTTCCTGTGGCGAGGGACACGCCCCGCGACGGCCCCGGTCATCGCCCGGCTCCGAGGTGCGGGACGGTAAGCATAAGAAGAAGGACGCCAGGCACGGCGAACAAGGCGCTCGGACAGCGGATCAACTCTATGGAGGGAAAACGCGGTACCGGTGGCCGCGCATAAGCACGGAGAACGTCCTTATCAGCAAAATCCGGGTGGCCGTAACCCCACAAAAAAGCCCGCTCCAGGAAGCGGGCTTTTTATCAGTATGAGATAGGTTAGGTAAGGCCCATTCAGGGGGTGCTGATCGATGGTCTGCCGCTATCGGTGGTCGAGGCTATCGCAACCGTAGAGGCAACGACAACCCCGGCCCCTGCTACTGCCGTTGTCGCCAGTCCCCCTAGTCCACCCGCCACGCCGCCTAAACCGCCAGCAGCGCCGCCAGCGGCACCCGCGAGACCGCTAGCACTCGATGCAGCAACCGATGCAGTAGCGCCACCAACACTGCTCGCCCCCGCCACCGTGCCACTGGCAAGACTGGCGGATCCCGTTCCACCAGCAGCTCCGCCGGCAGCACTGACAGATGCCCCCCCACCCTCTGCCTGCGCCTGCTTATAGGCCATGGCCACTACATTGGGATCCGTGGAGATGCCGCTGTAGGGATCGATCTGATAAGAACCGCCCTTCCCCAAGACACAGGGACTCTGGGGACCGATTATAAGAACCTCCCTATCGGTCAATCCATACCCGCAACCGTCGTCGAAACTGATGGTTACCCTTCCGTCTTCCAGCATAAGAACACCATCACCTTCCTTCACCCGCACGCCTTCCCGCGCCTGGACACTCCCCTCATCCCGGATGACATAGGCATAACCCTCGACCCGCGAGAAGGTACCGATCGGCTCGACGGCGCCGGCGATTCCGAATGCAACGGCCGAAACTATGCCGAAAAGGACTTGCCATTTAGCTTTCGCATTGCCCATCGTCGACTCCGTAGCACGCCTGTGCGGTAGTTACCATCGGTAGATCAGTATAGTTCGTCTTAACCGGCTTTGACAACAAATGTCAACGGAAAGTTCCAGAAACCCGCAACAGCCGCAACGAAAGGTCGAGGAGTTTCGACCTTCGGCAACTCGAAGTCTCAATCCACCGTCGGGGCGATGGTCACCGCCGCCGGGGTCTTCCCGGAACCGCCGACTCGGCCTTTGTACGCGGAGTGATAATCTTGCGCATCGATACGGTATCGAACCAGATATCGCCGGTCATCTCGTACTCGAACGGTCGTCTTCCGGCGGAGACAAGGCGTATCTCCTGCGCCACGCAGGCCGGCGGGACGCGGATCTCGAAGGAAAATTCGCGCCACTCGCTCGAACCCAGAAAACGCCTGCTCTCGCCCAGCAGCCTGCGTTGCGGAAGCACACAGCGAACGATCCATTTGAGTCCGCCCAGAGAATCGAGGCTGTCCACGCGCACTTTACCCCTCACGCGATAGACCTGCGGATCCAGAAACAACGGCTGGTAGACATGCCGATAGTAGTTTTTCCTGCGCTTAAAAACCAAGTGTAGCGCCCTTCTGCCTTCGATCCCATCGGTAATTCCGAGAGCGGCGGTAACTCGCCTGGTATTTTCAATATGCCAATCGAACCCGGTGTTCGTCGGCTCGCGCTCGAAGCCCCGATTGTTGATGATCCCCAGGTACGCTCTTTCCGCCTTGTCGAGCCCGTTTACCCACACCAGGTAGCCCTCCGTGATCCTGCCCTCTTGTTTCAGACGCTGCACATAGTGGTGGCGTTCGTTGCGCGTCAGGGAGACGCCTTTTGCCGCGCGGCGAAAGGCGTAAAGCGTCCTGACCGTCTCCAGCTCCCGCGCCTGCCTGACCGCATACCGGAAAAAATGCTCCCACCACGACGGCGGGGATTCCGTCAGGGTTTGCAGCAGACCGATGGTCCCCGGCTCCTCGGCCAGCTCGAGCAGGACCGGAAACACCTTCTCGGAGGTTTGCAGGTCCGCCTCGATGGCCTGGGACCAATGCGTCAGCGCCGCCGGGGTATTCCCCGCGTTCGCCCAATAATTACCCGCGATAATCCAGATCGGGGGATTGGCCGGCATCAACTCGGCGGCGATCTCGATCAGTCTATCGGCACGCTCCCGATCACCCGCCTCTTTCGCTCGATCCGCCAGTGCGAGCAAGGGAAACGAGGAAGCCGGGTTCTCGGCAAACGACCGTTGTAGCAGGCGCTTCGAACCCGCCGGATCCTCTTCCTCGATGGCGCGGGATTGTCGGTACAGGACGTCCGGATGCCGCGGATTCCAGGCATAGGCCTTCTCGACCGCCGAGTCATCCCCTTTGGACGCCCTCCCGAGGTAATATTCGCCGATGCCGAAAACGATTACGAGCCACGCCAGAAAAACGGCCACAATCGCCAACAAGACGCGCCGTAAAATCAGCATTTACATTGCCTGCCTGACAACTGGCCCAAAATCCGCCGCCACCGGCAACCATCCGCCGGCGGTATGATAATGCGCTCGTTTGCGGGTATACAGGAAAGGGTAGTGCTTAACAGGCGGTAATCGCAAGTTAAAAAGTTCCCCATGATTCCCGAGGATTCAGCGGGCCGCCGCATCACTCCTTATCGGAGGGAACCTTATCGGAGGGAATCCTCAGCACTACCGGAAACAGACGGTTGATAAAGAATGGGATCGAACATGCGGAAATACCACGTCTACGGCATCGGCAACGCCCTGATGGACCTGGAATACCAGGTCACGGTCGAAGACCTCGACCGGCTCCGGGTCGACAAGGGCGTCATGACCCTGGTCGACGAACAGCGCCAGACCGAAATCATGGACTACCTCGCGGCGCGCCAGCCCCGGCAAGAGGCCGGCGGCTCCGTGGCTAACTCCATCATCGCGGTCGGCCAATTCGGCGGCACAGGCTTCTTCTCCGGCAAGGTAGCCGACGACGACCTCGGTCAAAGCTACCTGGACGACCTGAGCGCCGGCGGCGTGGACACCAACCGCCACGCCGTCCGGGAGGCCGGACACACCGGACGCTGCCTGGTCCTGGTCACACCGGACTCGGACCGCACCATGCTCACCTACCTGGGCGTCAGCGGCGACCTCTGCGCACGGGAACTGGTCCCGGAAGCCCTGCGCGATGCCGACTACTTCTACACGGAAGGCTACCTGGCCGCCTCCGACTCGGCCCACGCCCTCTCCATCGCCGCCCGAGAAAGCGCCGCGGCGGCGGGGGTCAAAACCGCCATCTCCCTCTCGGACCCCAACCTGGTAACCGCCCGCAAGACCGGCCTCCTGGCCATGATCGGCCCCGGCGTAGACCTGCTCTTCGCCAACGAAGCCGAAGCCAAAAGCCTGGCGGACACCCAAGACCTGAACACAGCCGTCGCCTTCCTCAAGACCATCGCCAGGGAATTTGCGATCACCCGGGGCCCCCAGGGCGCCCTCATTCACGACGGCGCCGAGCTGATCGAAATCGCCCCGGTCGCGGTCCACGCCCTGGACACCTTAGGCGCCGGCGACATCTTCGCCGGCGCCCTCCTCTACGGCCTGACCCAGGGCTGGGACCACCGGCGCGCGGGAAACCTCGCCGCCGCCGCCGCTGCCAAACTAGTGACCAAGCTGGGACCGCGTCTTCGCCGGGAAGAAGCCCAAGCCGTTCTGCGCGATTTCCCATAGGAAACGATGGAAACCCGCCTCCCGGCAATCTTTCAAAAAGTATAGCCGGATTGATGGGCACGCGGCGCTGTGGGCATTCGACCAGCCGCCGGGGTTCGGGAACCGCCGTGGCCTGACCGGAATGCTCGACCGGCCTGCCGGGCGCTGGCTTTGCCCATCCTACCCGACTACGGGCTCAGTGGTGTCTGGTCGGTGGGCGGCGGCTTCGCTCCCGGGTCAGGAGTTGGTGGTAGTGGCGTTTGTCGTCGGCGTGCAGGTCCGTGAGGGTTTGGATTTTGCCGTTGATGCGGGCGGCTACGGGGATGCCTTGGCGGTAGAGGATCCGGTTGCCGAGGATGGCGGCGATCCGCTCGCCGGGGGTGAGGATGCCGGTGAGGTTGACGGGGTCCGCGGCGCTGACGACGACCGGGGATGCGGGGCCGGTCTCGCGGTGGCGGCGCAGGGCGGCGACGGCCTCGGGGTGGGCGAACTGTTCGCCGCTGAAGCCTGTGACGAAGCGCCCGCCGCGGATTTCGCCCCGGGCCTCCAGCCGCCAGTAGACGCGCAGCAGGTCCCGCCAGGGCGGGAGGCTCCGCTCGCGTTCGAGCACCCGGCGCCAGACCAGGCCGTAGCGCGCGATCAGCTGGCGTGCCAGGGCTTCCAGGCGGGCGCTTTGCTCCGCCGGGGATTCGGGCTCGCCATGGGGGTCCGGGGCGGGCAGGCGGTCCCAGCGTCCGGCCCGGTCCATGGGGTCGGGGGCGCCGCGCCGCGGACGCCGGCTGGCGCCGCGGGCCGCCGGCGCGATCAGCGCCCGCAGGCCGGCGAAGCCGTCGGCGGTGACTCGGCCGGCGGCTACCAGCTCGCCGAGGGCGGTTTCGACTTCGGTGCGCAACAGGCCGCTGTCGCCGATCAGGTCGGCGAAGAAGCGGGCGCCGCGGGCCCGGAGCCGCTCGAGTAGTAAGGTGGCGCGGGAGGAGAGCCCGGTCGCGGATGATTCCGCCGGCGGGTTGTTCCACCGCCACTGGGGGATTGTCTCGCGGCGCAGGATGGCGATGGGGGTGGTGCGCAGGGGGGTCTTGCCTCCTTGGCTTGGATCTAGTCTGAGCCAGCTGTAGCGGCCGCTGATGGTCAGGTCGTCGAGCAGGTCCAGGGTGTAGGCCCTGATGCGGGCCGGCAGGATTTCGGCCTCCCAGGCGGCGGCGGGGAGGCTGAAGCCGGCGAGTCGGTCGAGCACGGCGCCGGCGCCCTCGTTGCCCTCTACCCGGTGGTCGTCGGCGAGGCCCTGCCAGGCGAGCAGGAAGCGCATGTAGGCCGCCGGGCTGATGGGGGCGATCTCTCGGCGCAGACCTTCTACCGTGGCGCGGTTGATGCGGGCCAGCAGGCGGCGTTCGCACCATTGTTCGCCGGCCAGGTCCGGGTCGAAGTGGCCGCGCACGGCGAAGCCCTCGGCCTCCAGGGCGACCAGGGTCGGTTCCAGGTCGCCCGGGGGCAGGGCCAGGGGCTGGGCGAGGTCTTGGGCCCGGACCGGTCCCAGGATTTCCAGGCGGCTACGGATCAGCGCCCGCAGGGCGCTTTCCCGATCCGCGGGGGGCGGGATGGCGGCGGGGACGCCGGCGATGAGGGCCGGCGCGACGGGACACAGGGCGGCCAGCTCCAGCAGGCGTTCGGTGGCGCAGAGGAGGATGGCGCCGCCGGGTATTTCCAGGCGCGCCGCGCGCCCTTCCGCGGTGAGTCGGGGGCAGTGCTGGGCGCCGGTGCTGAGCTCGTCCCAGGTCAGGAATCCGGCGAGCAGGAGGGCGTCGTGGAGCTCGTCCGGGTCGGCGAGGCTGGGCCAGGCCTGCGCGCGGACCCTTGCCAGGGCGGCCGGGTCCGGGCGGGCGAGGCACGCGGCCTGTTCGTAGCCGGCCAGGCCGCGGGTGGTGACGGCCAGGGTGCGGCGTTCCTCGGCGGGGGTATCGTCGAGGAAGGCGTAGGGCCGGGCGTTCAGGATTTCCTCGGCCAGGGGGGAGGGGGCGGCCAGGTCGCGGGCGATGACCCTGACCGCGCCGGATTCGATGCGCCGTAACAGCTGTTCCAGGCCCGCGCTGTCCATGACTTCGGTCAGGCAGTCCCGCAGGGTTTGGGTGACCAGCGGGTGGTCCGGGATTGCGCGCTCGCCCTGGAGGTTTTCCAGGCAGGCGAGCTGGTCGGGAAAGACGAGGGCCACCAGGTCCTCGGCCGTGGAGCGTTGGAATTGGGGCGGGACCTTTTTGCCGCCCCGGTAGCGGTGCACCGCCAGGGCGGTGGTGGCGTTCCAGCGCCAGTGGGTGCCGAACAGGGGGACATCGAGCAGGGCTTGGGTCAGCAGCCGGCGCACCCCGTCGCTGGTGAGGAAGCGGGGGACCTCTTCCAGGGCGAAGCTGTGGACGGCGCTCAAGGAGAGGATGATGGCGTCTTCCAGGGCCGCGGCCTGGAGCTCGAAGTTGAAGGCGCGGCAGAAGCGTTTGCGCAGGGCTAGCCCCCAGGCGCGGTTGAGGCGGGAGCCATAGGTGGAGTGCACTACCAGGTGCATGTCGCCGGTTTCGTCGAAGAAGCGTTCGAGGATGATCCGGTCCTGGGTGGGCAAGGCGCCCAGCGCGGTCCGGGCGGCCCCGTAATAGGCCAGCAGTTGGTCGACCGCCGCGGGCGCCAGGCCGTGTTCGTCCCGGAGCCAATTCCGGGCCTGGTCGTCGCCCGCCGCCAGCCGTTCCGCGATCCCGGCGCGCAGCTCGGAGACGCCCGCCGACAGCAGGTCGTCGCGCCCCGGCGCCTCGCCGAACCAGAAGGGGATGTTGGGCGGTTGGCCCCGGGCGTCTTCTGCCAGCACTTGGCCTGCCTGTACCCGCAGGATGCGGTAGCTGGTGTTGCCGAGCAGAAAGATGTCGCCGGGCAGGCTTTCGAAGGCGAAGTCTTCGTTCAGGGTGCCGACGCGCAGGCCCTCGGGCTGCAAGAAGACCTCATAGTCGAAGCGGTCGGGGATGACGCCGCCGTTGGTGACGGCGGTCAGGCGCGCGCCTTTGCGCCCGCGCAGCCGGCCATTGATCCGGTCGCGGTGCAGATAGGCGGCGCGGCGCCCGAGCCGAGTCGAGAAGCCGTCGGCGAGCATTTGCAGGACGGCGTCGAAGTCCGCGCGGGAGAGCCCCCGGTAGGGCCAGGCCCGGCGCAGGCAGTCGAATAGTTCCTGCTCGTTCCATTCCTGGGCGGCGACCTCGGCGACTACTTGCTGGGCCAGCACGTCCAGGGGTTGTTCGGGGATGCGGATGGGGTCGAGCCGGCCGGTCCGGACCAATGTGAGCAGGGCGACGCATTCCGCCAGGTCGTCGCGGGACAGGGGAAACAGCCGGCCCTTGGCGGTGGCCGCCAGGGCGTGGCCGGAACGGCCGACCCGTTGCAGTAGGGCGACCACGGAGCGCGGCGAGCCGAGCTGGCATACCAGGTCGATGTCGCCGATGTCGATGCCCAGCTCCAGGGAGGCGGTCGCCACCAGGGCGCGCAGACTCCCGGCCTTGAGCCGGGTCTCGGCCTCGCGGCGGTGCTCCCGCGCCAGGCTGCCGTGATGGGCCATGACCGCGTCCGCGCCCAGGCGCTCGGAAAGGTGGTGCGCCACCCGCTCCGCCAACCGCCGGGTGTTGACGAAGATCAGGGTCGTGCGGTGTTCCCGGGCCAGATGCGCCAGGCGCTCATAGAGCTCGCCCCAGACCTCTCCCGCCATCACCGCCTCCAGGGGCGAGGCGGGAAGCTCCAGGCCCAGGTCCAGGGGGCGGTCGCGGCCCAGATCGATGCGGGCGCAGGGGGTCTCCCGATCGCCCAGGAGAAAGCGCGCCATGTCCGCGACGGATTCCTGGGTCGCGGAGATGCCGATCCGCTGCAGGGACCGCCCGGCGAGGGCCTCCAGTCGCTCCAGGGACAGGGCCAGGTGGGCGCCCCGCTTGCTGCCGGCCAGGGCGTGGATCTCGTCCAGGATGACCGTGCGCACCGTCCCCAGCATGGCGCGTCCCGAGGCCGAGGTCAGCAGGATGTAGAGGGACTCGGGGGTGGTCACCAGGATATGGGGCGGCCGGCGGCGCATCCGCTCGCGCTCGGACTGGGGGGTATCGCCGGTGCGCACCCAGGCACGGAGCGCCACCGGCGGCAGACCCTGCTGCGCCAATTGATCCGCGATGCCCGTCAGCGGCCGTTGCAGGTTGAGCTGGATGTCGGTGGACAGGGCCTTGAGGGGCGACACATAGAGCACCCGCGTGTGGTCGGGCAGGCCCCGCGCCAGACCCTCCCGCAGCAGGCCATCGATGGCGGCGAGAAAGGCCGCCAGGGTCTTGCCCGCGCCGGTGGGCGCCGCCAACAGGGTATGCTCGCCGCGGGCGATGGCCGGCCAGGCCGCGGCCTGGACCGGGCTCGGCGCCGCGAAGCCGCTCCGGAACCAATCCGCGACGGCGGGGTGGAACAGGGGAGCGGTCATGGAATGGTGAGACTTCTCCCAAAGGGGATTTGTTTGTGGCTCATCCATGCACACCAACGGCCGTTGTGGCTCATATTTCCCGATTCATGAGCCACAAACGACTTTGTCGTTCATACGTGAGCCACAAACTCCTCGCTTCCCCTCGACGATATCGATCAGCTCAGGGGGGATGCCTCCCAAGAGGTTCGCTTGTGGCCCATCCATGCACACCAACGGCCGTTGTGGCCCATATTTTCCGATTCATGGGCCACAAACGACTTTGTCGTTCATACGTGAGCCGCAAACTCCCGATTCCCCTCAGCGGTATCGACCAGCTCAGGGGGATGCCTCCCAAGAGGTGCGCTTGTGGCCCATCCATGCACACCAACGACCGTTGTGGCCCATATTTCCCGATTCATGGACCACAAACGACTTTGTCGTTCATACGTGAGCCGCAAACTCCCGATTCCCCTCAGCGGTATCGACCAGCTCGGGAAATACCAGCACCGCCGCCCGCCGCCCGCTGGCGGGCTGTAGCTCGGCCAACAATCCCGCATTCCGCACCTCACGCAGGATGCGGTTCGCCGTCGTTCTCGGAATATCCGCAGCGGTGATGAAATCCGAGGCCTTGAAAATCGGGCGGGAAAAAAACCAGTCGAGGGCACGCACGGCATATTGCGAATGGGTCTGCTCTATGATCCAGTCCTTGCGTCGGTTGTACAATGCCAGAATCTGCAGGGCACGATCCTGATTCGCCTTCCCCTGAGCAATCAAGGCCTGCAGGAAAAACACGACCCAGCCACTCCAGTCGCCATCCCGCGACACCGCCAGGAGATGTTCGTAGTAGCTGTCCCGGTTGTGTTCCAGGTACTCGCTGATGTAGAAATTCGGCGACGAGAGTAATCCCTTCTCGAACAGGAACAACGGCACGATAAGACGCCCCAGACGACCGTTGCCGTCGAGGAACGGGTGCAGCGCCTCGAATTCGGCGTGAATCAACGCCAGCTGTACCAATCGATCCGGGGTCTCGTCGTTCAGGTATTGCTCCCAGGTTGCCAGGGCTTGTGGTAGATCTTGCGCCGCACAGGGAATGAAACGGGCCGTCTCGATCGTGCTATCGGGAGGTCCGATCCAATTGGGAACCCGCCGGTACTCGCCGGGCGATTTATGGCGCCCGCGCACTCCGCGCATCAGCACCCGGTGGGTATCCTTCAACAGGCGTTGCGACAACGGAAGTTCGGCGAGCCTTATCGTCGCTTCCCGCAGGGCCGCTCGATAGTTCAGTACCTCGTGGATATCCGCCCTCTTTTCGCGGCCGTCCCCTTTCTCCGACGCGTTCTCATCCTTGTCTTCTCCCTGTGCCTCGAACACCAGCACCTCGCCGAGAGTCGCCTGGGTCCCCTCGATTCGGCTCGAAAGCACCGCCTCCTGCGCCGTCAACGGCGAGAGGAGGACATCGGCGTTGGGGATGCCGTGCAGTACCCCTTCATAGCGGGCGATGGCGGCATTGGCCGGGCCGATCAGGGGGATCAGCCGGGGCCAGTCCAAGGCAAGGGGTGGAAAACCACCCCGATGGTAGTCGACGGGGCTCATTCTGCCGTCTCCGGGGTATTCTCGTTACGGCCAGGATCTTTTCGGAGAGTAGAATCTTTCGCTGAACGGCCGCTGCAAGCTACCGAACTTGCACAATACCTCCTCGGGCGTGCTGTTCTCGGGCATGCCCGTCAACCCCGCGAGGGACGTAACGGCGCGGCGTCGCATATCGAGGCCGATGAATTTTTCGTAGGCGGCCAGGGCCCTCGCCGTCCCCAGTCCGTAGGGGGCCTCGATGTGGCCTTCGCGCAGGCCCAACAGGGTCTGAAGCCGTCGGTATCCCGCCTGCTCCGATTCCCGCCGTTGCGCGTGCAGGCGGGATGTCCCGATGAGCTGTTCCCAGAAGAGGGGCCGGAAACGCTCCCACATCTGGTACACCACCATGCGTGTGGGATGGAAAAAATCGTACCCATGGGTCCAGAGCCGCGCCGCCATGGAGATCTCCTCGCCGATGAATACGTAGGAACAATGCGGGTCGAAGGGCACCTCGCGCATCTGGGACCCCAGCCCGAAGGAGTAGCTGGCGCTCCAGAACAGGCTGCGAACGGGCCGTTCGGGAATCCGCGCCATGTCGGCCCCCTGGATGTTCACCAGGCCGGTGTCTTCGTCGAAGCGGGAGAAGTGCAGATACCCCGGCGGCCGGTTTTCATAACCCCGCTCGGGCCACCGGCGATGAAACGGCCTGAAGCCGGCCGGGTACATGGTCAGGATAGGCTTGGGCGCCAGCGCACGCGCCTGGGTCCAGATACGGATGCTTTCGGCGTCCCAGCGCGGGGTGAACAGGGTGTGGGAATCGACAATCAGGTAGTAACGCTCGTCGCGGTATAGCTCCTTCTCGATCAAGTGGCGCGCCGGCACAGGCCCTTGGGCCTGCTCGGCATCCTGGCGGTACACACGGATCTGGGCGCTGAAATCCCCGGCCCCACGGCGGGCGACCAGCTTATGGTACCGCGCCAGCACATCCGCATCGGCGTCGGTGTTGTGTTGGCAGACGCCCACGAAGACGCGGGAGGGACAGGCGGCCTTCTCGAAGAGATCGAACACCGTCCAGGCACATTGCGGATCCCGGTAGGAGGCCACCGAAACAAAGATGGTTTCGCCCGCGGGGGTGGCGCGGCACGCCCGCTCGATCTCTTGCAGGCGGCGTCGGCGCGCGCCTCGGGAGCGCCAGGTCGGCAGCAACCGTGCCGCCAGATTCAGCAGTACCGCCAGATATCGTCGGTAGGCCCCCGCCTGGCGAGGGGACAACGAAGAAGACGGGGCGGTCGGCATCGTGCCGGTCTCCTTGAGGGTAGTGTTCAACATGCCGTGATCGCAAGCTAAGCTTGTTCCCATGCTCCAGCGGGCAGAAACGTCGATGTGGCCGCTCCAATGGCGATGGTTTCGCCACCCAACCGATCCAACTCGTGGCACAGCAGGACGAAATCACGATTCGCCGCGCGCCGGGCGTTGCCGTTTACCCACCGAAACTCGGCGATGGTCCGGTAGCTCGGCACCAAGCCCGCCAGCAGCCAGATCAGCTCCAAGTTGCGCCGACATTCTTCAGAACAGGAAGTACCGCTGGGCCAGGGGTAGTGTTGCGGCCGGCTCGCAGGTGAGTAGCTGGCCGTCGGCGCGTACCTCGTAGGTCTGGGGGTCTACGTCGATTCGGGGCTGGTAGTCGTTGAGGATCATGTCTCGCTTACGGACTTGACGGGTGTCGCGTACCACGCCGATTTGCCGTTTCAGCCCCAGCTTTTCGTGCTCGCCGGACCGCTGGGCCGCCTGGGAGAGGAAGGTGGTGCAGGTGGCCGCCAGGGCCCCGCCGAAGGCGCCGAACATGGGCCGATAGTGCACCGGCTGAGGGGTGGGGATGGAGGCGTTGGGGTCGCCCATGGGCGCGGCGGCGATGAGGCCGCCTTTGAGGATCAGGCTGGGTTTGGCGCCGAAAAAGGCGGGCGGCCAGAGGACCAGGTCCGCGAGCTTGCCCACAGCGACCGAGCCGACCTCGTGGGCGATGCCGTGGGTGATGGCGGGGTTGATGGTGTATTTGGCGATATAGCGGCGGGCACGCAGGTTGTCGTGGGTGGCCGGGTCGCCCGCCAGGCTCCCCCGCTGGACCTTCATTTTGTGCGCGGTCTGCCAGGTGCGGGTGATGACCTCGCCCACCCGGCCCATGGCCTGGGAGTCGGAGGCGATCATGGAGAAGGCGCCCAGGTCGTGCAGGATGTCTTCGGCGGCGATGGTCTCGCGGCGGATGCGGGACTCGGCGAAGGCCACGTCTTCCGGGATATCGGGGGAGAGGTGGTGGCAGACCATGAGCATGTCCAGGTGCTCGTCTACGGTGTTGCGGGTGTAGGGCCGGGTCGGGTTGGTGGAGGATGGCAGGACGTTGGGCAGACCCGCCGCCTTGATGATGTCCGGGGCGTGCCCACCGCCGGCGCCTTCGGTGTGGTAGGTGTGGATGCCGCGGTCCCTGAAGGCGGCCAGGGTGTGTTCGACGAAACCGGATTCGTTGAGGGTGTCCGTGTGGATGGCTACCTGTACGTCCTGGTCCTCGGCGACACTCAGACAGCAGTCGATGGCCGCCGGCGTGGTGCCCCAGTCTTCATGCAGCTTGAGGCCCATGGCCCCGGCGCGGAGCTGCTCTTGAAGGGCGCCGGGCAGGCTGCCGTTGCCCTTGCCCAGGAAGCCCAGGTTCACCGGCAGGCCCTCGGCCGCCTGGAGCATGCGGTGGATGTTCCAGGGGCCCGGGGTACAGGTGGTGGCGTTGGTCCCGGCGGCCGGCCCCGTGCCCCCGCCGAGCATGGTGGTGATGCCGGACATGAGGGCCTCTTCCACCTGCTGGGGGCAGATGAAGTGGATATGGGCGTCGATGCCTCCGGCGGTGAGGAGCTGTCCCTCCCCCGCGATGGCCTCGGTGCCGGGGCCGATGGGGATGTCCACGCCTTCCTGGGTGTCCGGATTGCCGGCCTTGCCGATGCCGGCGATCCGCCCGCCCCGGATGCCGATGTCCGCCTTGACCACGCCCCAATGGTCTAGAATGAGGGCGTTGGTGATGACCAGATCCATCGCCTCGTCGGAGCGGCATTGGCTCTGGCCCATGCCATCGCGGATGACCTTGCCGCCGCCGAATTTGACCTCGTCCCCGTAACGGGTGCGGTCTTCCTCGACCTGGATGAAGAGCGCCGAGTCCCCGAGCCGGACCCGGTCTCCGACGGTGGGGCCATACATGGCGGCATAGGCCTGACGGTCGAGCCGGCTCATCGGTCGTTCCCCCCGTCCAGCGGCCCCATGATTCTGCCGTCGAAGCCGTAGACCCGGCGCTTGCCGGCATAGGGCACCAAGCTCACGGTGCGCGACTGTCCGGGCTCGAAACGCACCGCCGTCCCCGCCGGGATAGCAAGCCGGTAGCCCCGGGTATCCTCCCGCCGGAAGGCGAGCGCGGCGTTGGTCTCGTAGAAGTGGTAGTGGGAGCCCACCTGGATGGGCCGATCGCCGGTGTTGGCGACCTCGAGGGTGAGGACCGGGCGACCGGCGTTGAGCGCGATCTCGCCCGCCGCGGTCAGGATCTCGCCGGGAATCATAGGCGCCTCCGGTGGCTAGTACCCCGTTTCACCCTATTTTACGCTCTCAGCGCGGCGAGAAGCGGCTAGATGCGAGGCGCGTGAGCGCAGG
>JAIZWN010000348.1 GCA_020443945.1 Candidatus Thiosymbion ectosymbiont of Robbea hypermnestra
GCCAGGGTCATGAAGCAAAAAGGGCTCAACCTGACCGACATCGCTGAAATTTCAGGACTTCCAATCGAAGAGCTCGAGAAACTCTGAGGCAACCGGTATTGTTTCAACGACAAATCACGCAACCATGAGGCGCCACCCCCAATGATTCTCTTCTGGAGCCTGGCCGCCGGGCTTATCGGACTGGCGCTCCTGTTCGTCCTGCCGCCCCTGCTCTCCCGACGCGGTTCGGATCGGGACCCGGACCGGAACCAGCTCGCCCTGACCCTCTTCCGCCGCCGACTCCGGGAGCTGGATCTGGACTTGGCCGCCGGCGTGCTGGACCAGCGGCAATACCAGGCCGCCCGCGGGGACCTGGAGCGGGAGCTGCTCCAGGATGTCGAGGAAACCACGGCCGAAGAGCCGTCGGATGCCGGCGGGGGGCGCTGGGCCGCCGGGCTGCTCGCGGTCCTCTTGCCCGCGGTCGCGCTCCCCCTGTATCTCTACCTGGGGAACAGCGCCCTCATCCCACGCCTGGAGGCGGCCACGGACGCGCGAGCGCCGGCGGCCCAGCCGGGCCCGAGCGGTGATCTGCCGCCCCTGGAGGTCATGATCCAACGCCTGGCGGACAAGCTGGAGCAAAACCCGGATAACCTGGAAGGCTGGATGATGCTGGGGCGCAGCTACTTCGCCGTCGGTCAACCCCAAAAGGCCCGCCACGCCCTGGAGCAGGCCTACCGTCTGGGCCCGGACGACCC
The DNA here is from genome assembly GCA_020443945.1 of Candidatus Thiosymbion ectosymbiont of Robbea hypermnestra. Taxonomy (GTDB): domain Bacteria; phylum Pseudomonadota; class Gammaproteobacteria; order Chromatiales; family Chromatiaceae; genus Thiosymbion; species Thiosymbion ectosymbiont_B. Next base: position 735 of record JAIZWN010000348.1, read on the forward strand.
GGATGTCCTGGTGGCCTATGCCGAGGCCATCGCCGCCGGCAACGACAGCCAGCTGGCGGGCCGCCCGGCCGAGCTGATCCGGGCCGCCCTCGAGAGCGATCCGCAACACACCAGCGCCCGCTGGCTCGAGGGCCTGATCTCCTTCCAGGCCGCCCGGTACGACCAGGCCGCCGAGCAATGGGCGGCCCTGGCGGAAACTTTCGACCCCGCCGGCGAGGAGGCGGCCGAGCTCGGACGCTACATCGCCGAGGCCCGCCATCGCGCGGGGCCGAGCATCCCGGACGGGGACGTGAAATCCTCCGCCCAAGCGCCCGCGCGGGCACCGGCGGGAAGCAAGACCACGAGCGCCGAACAACATCCCCCGTCCGGCATGGATACGGAGCAAGCGACCGCCCCCGGACCGGTCGCCGCGGCGGGAACCATCCGGATAGAGGTCTCCCTGGCGGAATCCCTGCGGCCCCAGGCGAATCCGAACGACCTGGTCTTTATCTACGCCAAATCCGCCTCCGGCCCGCCCATGCCCCTCGCGGCCCGCCGCGCCCGGGTCGCCGACCTCCCCGCCATCCTGACCCTGGACGACAGCCTGGCCATCGACCCGACCAGAAAGCTATCCGCATTCCCGGAGGTCACCCTCGTCGCCCGCATCTCCAAGAGCGGTCAGGCCAGGCCCCGTAGCGGCGATCTGGAAGGCGAAATCGGCAAGGTCGAACCGGGTCGGGCCGGGATTCGGCAGCTCCTCATCGACCGGGTGAGACCCTGAGAGACTGCCTTTTCAGACAGTCTCCATCTGACTCACCCCTTTAAAAACGTAGCGTTAATTTCCGATCGAGCCCTCTACCGTAAAGGGGTTCCCAGACAGCCTCTGAAGATCGGGCCGCAAAGACGCGGAGGCAAATCGGCATTTTCAGAGACGGTTCATGTCAATACGCCTTTGGTCGAGGCGATCCGCTGACCGATTTGTCTGGTTACTGCCTGTTTCAATGCCCTTCCCATACATTTAAAACAGGCCTCTATCATATGATGGGTATTTTCTCCTTCCGCCTTCATATGAATACTAGCCCCCAGGGTAGTGCTGAAGGACCTGAAAAAATGGGCCACCATATCACTGGGAAAGGTAAGTATCCGGTGCTCCGGAAACCGTCCTTCAAATTTAAAATAGGGACGTCCGCTGAGATCCACCAGGGTAAAGGCCATACTCTCATCCATCGGCAGACAAAAACCAAACCGCTCGATCCCTTGCCGGCTGCCTAGGGCCTTACTCATAGCGGAGCCCAGAACCAATCCGATATCTTCAACGGTGTGATGGGCATCGACATCCAGATCCCCCCTGGCTTCGACCTTTAACGAAAACTGCCCATGGGTGGCAATCTGGTCCAGCATATGGTCGAAAAACCCGATTCCGGTATTGATGTCATTTTTTCCGGGGCCGTCCAGATTTACCTCCAGGCTGATGTCGGTTTCCTTGGTTTTTCGCTTGATCCGAGCCTGACGCAAGGGGTTTATCAACCTGTTGGTTATTATCTCCCAGGGATTTTCGTTATCGAGCTTCAGGCCTGGGATACCCATTTTGTCCGCCAGCTGCATATCCGTATCACGATCACCGATGACGGCGGACATTTCCCTGTTCCAGTCCGTTCGTACAAGATATTTTTCTACTAGTCCCAAAGAGGGTTTACGGCAATTGCACTTATCTTCCGGTAAATGCGGGCATATCAGAATGTCCGCAAATGAAATGCCCTGACTTTCAAGGATATCCAGCATTTTCCGTTGGCATTTATCGAAGTCGGGCCGAGGAAAGGCCTGGGTGCCGAGGCCGTCCTGGTTGGTTATCATCACGAAGAGATAGTCCGCCTTTTTTAAATCCAGCAGCGCCGGAATAACACGCGGCATCAATTCCAGTTTTTCAAGGGTATCGACCTGGAAATCCTCCACGGGTTCACGAATTAAAGTGCCATCCCTGTCGATAAACAGATATCTGTTGTCTTGCATTCTCGATTTCTCCATCTTTCCCGGGGATCTCGAACTTTTCAAGGTGCTCCCTTAATGAACCCTCTTTCAATTCGCTCTCTGATCCAGGGTTGAGAGCAAATCGATCAATTCATTGTTTTGGGCCGCGGAGCCGACCGTAATTCGTATACAGTTATCCAACCCTGGTTGTTGACTGCGATCCCGCAGGATAATACCGCTGTTCTTGCACAGTGACAGAATCTTGTGGCTGTCTTTGAACCGCGCCAGTAAATAATTGGTTTGGCTGGGATAAACATGTAAGACTTCCTCCAGGCCCTCAAGAAACCGTTGCAGCCTGTTCCGTTGGACCCTGACCTCTTCGACATGCGCACCGATAAGAGTCAAAACGTCTCCCGTTAAAACCCTGTTTACTTGCGTGATAACCGGAACCGGCAGAGGGTAGGGAGCCAACACCTTCCTGAAGACCCGGATCAACTCGGGATGCCCTATCAAGACGCCAAAGCGGGCCCCGGCCATGGCCCAGGCCTTGGAAAAGGTTCTCAGAATAATTAAATTATCGTATTGAGATAGGGCCTTGACCCAGCTTTCCTGCTCGGAAAATTCTATATAGGCTTCGTCGATGACAACCAATGCCCGGTCTTTCAGCGCCTCCAGACAGGCCCGCACTGCGTCGACCGCCAGGCAATTCCCCGTTGGATTATTCGGCGAGCACAGGAATACGATCTTTAATTCGGGAGTAACACTCGCTAAAAGGGTCCTGGCGTCCAGGGAAAATCCTTCTTCCTGAATCAAGGGAACCTCGATTACCCGGGCATTTTGTATTTGAGCCGATACCCGATACATGCCGTAGGTGGGAGGGGTGATGATAATCCGATCCTCGCCTGGCTCGGCAAATGTTCTCAATACCAGGTCTATTCCTTCGTCTGTCCCTCTGGTAATCAGTATCCTGTTCTGATCGACCTGGTAGATTTCCGCCAATTTCGATAGGAGAGAAGCCGGTTGTTGGGAGGGGTATCTGTGAATATCCGGATCGGATTGCAAAGACAGTGATTCCGGTGATTCGTTGGCATCGAGAAACATCCTGGCTTTCGTAATCTGACTACGCGCGGACTGATAGGCTTTGAGGTTTTGAATACAGGGCCGAATACGTTGCAATAGTTTCATTTGCTCTCTCGTCTCACTATTCTTTCCAGTCTGTAAGAGGGTGATTCAGTGCGGCCATCCAATCTATCCATGCGAGCAATATTCATGATTGGATGGTGCCTGACAGGATTTTTTTCGTTTTTTTCGCTCGTTCTCATGCTCCAGTGGGGGAACGCCGATGTGGCCGCTCCGGCGGCCGGGATTTCATGACGCTGGAGCGTTTGGACTTGCTCCCACGCTGGCGAGCGTGGGAGCCAAAGAGGACCCGCCACGCGGGTCGCGGGGGAGGGCGAAATCCGTAACCGGCCCGTCGGTCAGGATGCCTTCCATTTTATGGAGCAGCCCATGCTCGGAATCTGCTCCTGGGGACCCGCGCCGGTCTCGGCCACCTGTTTCATGGCCTCGAACAGGTCCCGGCGCGCGCCTTGGGGCGCCGGTTCCTTGCGGCTTGCATCCAGCCTGCCCCGGTACTGGAGTCCCAGCTCGCCGTTGTAACCGAAGAAGTCCGGCGTACAGATGGCGCCATAGGCCCTTGCGACCTCTTGGGTCTCGTCCATCAGGTAGGGAAAGGGGAAAGCGTACTCCCTGGCTACCCGCTGCATGTTGGCGAAGGAGTCCTCCGGATAATCCGTCGGATCGTTCGACATGATGGCCACGCAACCGATGCCGTAGCCGGCCAGCTCGCGGGCATCGCGCAGGAGCCGCTCGCGCACCGCCTGCACGTAAGGGCAGTGGTTGCAGATGAACATGACCAGCAGGCCCTTTTCGCCTTTGCACTGATCGCGGGACCAGGTCTTTCCGTCCACGCCCGGCAGTGAAAAATCCGGTGCTGGCGTTGCGAACGCACAGATTGGGGTCTGAAGTGTAACCATCGATCGACTCCTGGCATTATTGGGAATGAAGACCGCACCATAGTACCGGAAGCGGCAAGAAAGCCAACTCTATCCGGCACCCCATTTACCTTATTTTGCATCCTCTTACGCCCTCAAACGTGCCAAGGCAAGGCACAGCACGCAGGAACAGCCTGATCTGTAACGTCGCCCTGGCGCGTTGGGGGGGGCTCCCCGCTCCGCACGGACGCCTTGAATTTTTGGTAGTGCTGTGATCTATAGGATGATAGGACAGGCAAAGCCTAGCGTGGTCTCGCGCCCCATCCTACAGATTTT
>JAIZWN010000349.1 GCA_020443945.1 Candidatus Thiosymbion ectosymbiont of Robbea hypermnestra
ATCTTCAAGCGGCTTACTGACGCGCTGGCGCATCGGATCCTCGGCCTCGAGGCCAAGGTCATCGAGCCGCTGGAAACCCAGAACCAACGGGTCGAAGACCGCCGGGCGGATCTGGTCGCACGTATGCGGGGCAAGGATGGCGAGGAATTCCTGCTGCACGTCGAGGTCGCCAACAACAACGACGCGAAGATGCCGTTACGGATGCTACGCTACTATACGGATATCCGTTTGGCCAAACACCAGGGGCCGATCCGGCAGTTTCTCATCTACATCGGGTCCGAGCGGTTGACCATGCCGGCGGGCATCGATGAGCCGGGACTACAAGGCTACCGCTACGGCCTGGTGGACATGCACCGGATCGACTGCTCCGGCCTGCTGACCCAGGACAATCCGGATGCCCTGGTGCTGGCCATACTCTGCGACTTCGGCGGTCGCGATCCGAAGGCAGTGGTCAGCTACATCGTGCAGCGTTTGCGGGAACTGCTGGGTAAAGATGAACGGGGTTTCCGTGAATATATGAACATGCTCGAGATCTACTCGGAGAACCGGGAGCTCGCGTTACACGTTAAGGAGGCCGAACACATGTTGACCCGCGCCGACGTCGAACGTCTGCCGTCTTTTGCCATTGGCTTTGAACGCGGCACAG
>JAIZWN010000350.1 GCA_020443945.1 Candidatus Thiosymbion ectosymbiont of Robbea hypermnestra
GTTTCCAGCGGCTCGATGACCTTGGCCTCGAGGCCGAGGATCCGATGCGCCAGCGCGTCAGTAAGCCGCTTGAAGATCGCGCGGCTGATGATGTCTTTTACGGTCATGGGAAGAGAGCTGCCAGGATCGTGCGCTGGCTTCGCTGTGCCCAAGACGATGTTGTTGGGGTTCGCAAGCTCACCCCGACCTACCTCGTCCCATCCATCAGCCAGGTCTCCAGGATCAGCTTGGCCGCCATGGCGTCGATTGCCTCCAGGGAGGTCGCGTCCCGCCCGAGCCACCGGCGCGCCTCCAGCGAGGTGAGACGCTCGTCCACCAGATGCACGGCAAGCCCGAAGCGGCCCTCGAGCTGACGCGCGAAACGTCGTGCCCCCGGAGCCATCACGCCCTCCGTGTCGTCCATATTGAAGGGCAGGCCGACGACCGCGCCCTGGGGCTGCCATTCGCGGACCAACTGCTCGATCCGGACCCAATCCGGGCGGTTTCCGCGACTGCGGAGGGTTGTGAGGGCCGAGGCCGAGCGGGTGATCGTCTGGCCGACGGCGACCCCGATCTTGCGCGGGCCGAAATCGAAGCCGAGCAGGGCCCCCATTCAGGCGTGCCCGGCCTCGCCGCTCATCAGGTTCATATCGATCCCCAACAGATGGGCGGCCGCCTGCCACCGGGTCTCCACCGGCATGCGGAAGATAATCTCCTCGTCCGCGGGACCGCTCAGCCAGGCATTGGCGCTGATCTCCTGTTCGAGCTGCCCCCGACCCCAACCCGCATAACCCAGGGCGATCAGCCGGTGGGCCGGTCCCCGGCCGTCGGCGATGGCCTCGAGGACATCCCGGGAGGTGGTCACGCCGATTTTCGAGGTGATGTTGAGGGTCGCGTCGAACCCCTCCACGGCGGAATGAAGCACGAATCCGCGCTCCGGCTGCACGGGTCCCCCCAGATACACCGCGGCGTTCAGTACCTCGCGGTCATTGCTCGTGATATCCAGCTGATCGAGCATCTCGCCCAGGCGGATATCCATGGGTCGGTTGATCACGATCCCCATGGCGCCCTGCTCCGTGTGCTCGCAGATATAGGCGACCGTGCGCGAGAAGTTCGGATCCTCAAGACCCGGCATCGCGATCAGGAAATGATTAGTCAGAGACGTGGCGAAGGACATGGATGATAGTATCCGACCGGGACGGGATGGTGACAAGTGCGGATACTTCGATGTCGGCCTGAAGCCAGGATTTCCCCCTACCTTATGTCCTCTTCTCCAGAGTGAGGGGCTGTGGGCCGGAGGGCAGCGACCGACGTGATGGTAAACCCCAGCCATCCAGGATCGGAGGGTGGGAAAGCGAAGCGCATCCCGCCGCGGATTAAAGGTTCCTGGCCAAATTCCAATAGGACAGGATTAACAAGATTTTCAGGATTGACAGGATTCTTGATTTTCGGGGGATTCGGTTAATTGAGAACACCCCCTAGTACCCCGTTTCACCCTATTTTACGCTCTCAGCGCGGCGAGAAGCGGCCAGATGCGAGGCGCGCGAGCGCAGGAATAGCCAGCCCTATTTCAAGCTCGCGCAACGACGCAGATGGCCGCTTCTCGTTGCGTCCGAAGGGAG
>JAIZWN010000351.1 GCA_020443945.1 Candidatus Thiosymbion ectosymbiont of Robbea hypermnestra
CCATCACGGCGCTGCCAGCGGCGGATGGTATCTTCACTCACCCCCAGCTCATCGGCCAACTGGGTGACGGATTGGTGGGACGTCTGAAGGTAACGGCGGGTCTTCGGGGTGGTGGCGGCATTCGCGTGCAGATGAATGTTCATGGCGTGGCCTCCTTCAGCGCGTCGGCTACGAGTAACGCCAAAACCGCCCGGCCACGCAACAATGGCCCAAGTTTAGTCCCTATGCAATCATCCGGGA
>JAIZWN010000352.1 GCA_020443945.1 Candidatus Thiosymbion ectosymbiont of Robbea hypermnestra
CCATCACGGCGCTGCCAGCGGCGGATGGTATCTTCACTCACCCCCAGCTCATCGGCCAACTGGGTGACGGATTGGTGAGACATCTGAATGTAACGGCGGGTCTTCGGGGTGGTGGCGGCATTCGCATGCAGATGAATGTTCATGGCGTGGCCTCCTTCAGCGCGTCGGCTACGAGTAACTCTAAAACCGCCCGGCCACGCAACAATGGCCCAAGTTTAGTCCCTATGCAATCATCCGGGACCCAACACCTAAAGCACAGAGGCTCGAAGCAACAGGGTAAAGAATCCTGTCAATCCCGTCCTATCGAAATGTTGCAATGAGGCTCCGATTCAGGAGACAACCAATTGGCCAGACTGCGGCGAGTCATTCTCAAAGACTTCAAGTCCATCAAGGAAATAGACCTCGAGCTGCAGCCATTTCGATCCCGAAGATGTCGTGGTGGTGAACCGTGAAGAGAGGGCATCACAGTTCACGCGGCCCGACGCTGCAAAACTGGAGGCGTGGCTTGACGAGTACAGCCTTGGCGAAGTCTGGGCAAAAAACGTCGTCGCGGGAGGACCGCACTGATGCAACCGGCAATCCAATCAACCCTCTACGAATCCCTCGAGGCCCTGCCCGAGAGACTGACCGGAGAGCTCCTGAACGGGCAGCTCCATGCTCAACCACGGCCTTCCGGAGCACATATAGCCGCCGGTTCCGCGCTTGGCGGCAAATTGCACAATCCTTTCCAGGTAGGTGACGGGGGTCCCGGCGGCTGGTGGATCTTTGACGAGCCGGAGGTGCACCTGATGCGGGATCTCGAGGTGGCCGTACCGGACCTGGCCGGTTGGCGACGTAAGCGCATGCCCTACCCACCGGAGGATCAACGCTTCGAGGTAGTTCCCGACTGGGTGTGCGAAATCCTCTCTCCATCCACGGCGAGTATGGATCGTAAGGTCAAGATGCCGCTGTACGCGCGCTATGGCGTGCAATATGCTTGGCTGATCGATCCGACCGAGCGCAGACTGGAGGTTTACCGGCTCGATGCCGACGCCTGGATCGAGATTGACCGCTTTGCCACTGCCGATCGGGTTGCCGCTCCACCGTTCGAGACCGTGATGGTTGAGCTGGAGAGTCTTTGGTTACCTCGGCCACCGAGGCTTGTGGAAGGCTGAGATACCTTCTCGGGCTGCACCAAATAATGCCGGACAGCACTGTTTGGGGGACCAGACGTGTTGCGGGTACAATCCTGAATGATTTGACGTGCCTGAAGGACTTGACTACTGCTAGATTTCGGAGAAAAAATGAACTTGAAATCAATAGTCCAGTCTATGCGAGAGGCATCCCATCATCCTTTGGCTTGGTTGGCTTTCTTCGTATTCATCATTGTGGTCACAGCCGTCGGAATCACTTGGAATATCGCTAAAGAAATCAGAATTGAAAACCTGCAAGATGAGATAAAAGGCTTAGAGCGGGATTTAGGCCGAGAGAGGGAGGCTTCCGCGAAAAAACTTGACCCAAAGGAAGTTAAAAATTTTCTAACATTCGCCGCTGAGCGCATAGAGGATAACATCAACGAGACCAATTCGAGCGACATACAAATAAAAGCGCGCGTAACCGAAGATTCTGAGCATATCCTAACGACTTTTTCGCTAGAACCAGTCGTTCCTACAGAGAGGTATGATTTTTTGCTTGAGGAAAAGGCATATTTTCCTTCCGGCGAGTACAGCCTGAAAATGGCTTATGAGCGGTCAAAATTTATTAAAGCAATCTTTTCTTTTATCGGCATCGTACAAAAATACTACCCGGAAGAGAAAGCAGACGTGAAGGCGCTGTTTCAGGGAGGTGCCGACTCCAAATCAAATGACATTGGTATTGTCTCTGAATATAAAAGACTTGTACCTGTTGATAACCGACTGATTTTCAAGCTATTTTGAAGTTCCACAGGCCGGCTGAGAGGAGAAAAAGCTGGTTCATCAAGGCAGTTGATTGATTTCTCAGGCGGTGTGTTAAACAGTGAAAATGCTTCATGCCACCGATAGCGTGTTCGACCAGAATGCGTGTTTTTGCGCGCTGGCGATTTTCTTTTGTTTGCTCACACGTCAATGTCGG
>JAIZWN010000353.1 GCA_020443945.1 Candidatus Thiosymbion ectosymbiont of Robbea hypermnestra
AAAATCTGTAGGATGGGGCGCGAGACCACGCTAGGCTTTGCCTGTCCTATCATCCTATAGATCACAGCACTACCAAACGTTGCACATCACGCAGGATTTACCCACTACCCACGAATGAAGCGGGGCGCTCGCGCGGCAATCGGCGGGAAATCAATCGGCGGCCATAAAACGCGCCGCCCCGAAAAGCGGCGCGCGCTGCTCGAGGATCACCTTCACCGGCATACGCTGCATCAGCCCCGCCATGCGGCCCTTGTCGAAGAAGGCCCCGAGAAAGGGACCCCGGCGCAGCAACGCGAGATTCTTCGGGGCAATGCCGCCGCCCAGATACACCCCCCCCAAGGCCATCTGCTTGAGGGCCAGATTACCCGCCTCGCGCCCATAAAGGTGCATGAAAAGCGCCATGGTCTCGACGCAGACGGAGCAGGCCCCACCCGTGGCCGCGGCCGCGATAGCCGCCGGCCGGTCCTCGATAGCCGTCGTCTCCTCCAGGCGGTTCGCGGGATCGACGCCCTGGGACTCCACCAAAAAGTCATAGATATGCGTGATGCCCATCCCGGAAACCAGGCGCTCCCAGCTCACATGTCCGTAAAGCCCCTGCAACCTGCGCAGCAACGCCAGCTCCCGCTCGTCGCCGGGGGCAAAATCCGCGTGGCCGCCCTCGGTCGCGAACGGCCGGTGCAAGGCCCCGTCCCAGTACAGACCCGCCTCCCCCAGACCGGTCCCAGCCGCCACCACGCAGCCGTTGCCCACCGCGTCCGGCTCGCCCGGATGCAACACCTCGAAATCCTCGGGATCCAGAGCGGCAATGCCCCAGGCAACGGCCTCCAGATCATTGAGCAGGCGTACCCGGCGCAGACCCAGGGCCGCCTCCAGACGGCGGGCGCTCAGGTCCCAGGGCAGATTAGTAATCTCGCTACGATCATCCCGCACGGGTCCGGCCACGGCAAAGGCCGCAGCCTCGCAGGTTACACCCGTCTCCGCGAAAAACCGGGTGGCCACCTCCCGCAAAGAAGCGAAATCCCGACTCGCATAACGCCGCTCGCCGGTCACCCGGACGCCCTCGGCGGCCGCCTCCGCAATCGCCAGGACGGTCTTGGTGCCGCCGATATCACCCACCAACAAAGGCATAACCCAACCCCCCGGTAGCCTTCCGAATAGTCCCGAACAGGCACGGATCATAACAGGCGCCGGGCGTCCGGTGAACCGATGACAACCTCGGAGCGAGCGCGCAAATCGCCCGACCCGGCGTCGGTAGTCAGGAAATCGCCAGTCAGGAAAAGAGCCGGGAACGGGGTCAGGTCTTGACCCGTGACCCTTGAAGGCACGGATCAAGACCTGACCCCTTTCCCCTTGCTCTGTAGCTTGGGAACGATTATTTCTTTCCTAAAGGAATGAATCACTGCCTGGTTGTGGTCCGTGCCCGCGAGGCCGGCAGGATACCGGCGGTCTTGGGCGATGCGCGGTCCGGCGGGGGGACAGGCGGGTCGAGGGCGAAGGGGCCCCCGCGCCCAAAGGCGCGGGAGCGGGTGGGCGCTATTTATCGGCGCCGGATGCGGGAGCCGCCGGCACCACCGGGACGGAAGCGGGATAGCCGATACGGGGATAACCCCAGGTTCCATAGTAGGGGTAGCCCCAACCGCCATAATGGGGATAACCCCAACCGCCATGGTAAGGATGGCCCCAACCGCCATAGTAAGGATGGCCCCAGGCCCCATAATAGGGGTGGCCCCAGCCTCCGTAGTAGGGGTTCCATCCGTATCTATCCCAACCCCAGGGACTACCGCCCCAGCCGCGCGTCATGTTGAAGGGGTTGAAGAAGGCCGCGGCCGAGAGCGAGGTCAGGGCCGTTGTGCCGGCGAGTGCAGCGGCCAGCACCAAGCGCTTGTTCCAGGTCATCTGTTTCCTCCGAATCGTCTCATCGAACACGGACACCGAACAATAATGGTCCGCTCAAAATAAAGATTACTTCCGCCTTCGGCTTCCTGCGTTGAGACAAATCAAACGAAAAGGGGTTTCCGTGAAGATTACCCGGTCTTTGGCTCCGGAGCGGCGCGACCCCATCCGCCGCCGCCCGGCGTCTCGATCCGCAGGCGGTCGCCGGCGGTTACCGCCAGGGCGATCTTTCCCGGCAGCGCGCGGCCGTTGAGCAGATTGCGGCCGGGTTGTCCCGGCGCGCCACCGCCGGCGCCCCAGGGGGCGTGGCGGCGGCGCTCCGTAAGCAGAGACACCTCGGCGGGGGAGAGGAACTCCAGCTCCCGCACCAACCCATCGCCCCCGGCCCGCCGCCCGCGTCCGCCGGAGCCCCGGCGCAGGCCGTATGTGAGGATACGCAGGGGAAAGCGGGACTCCAGTACCTCGATCGGGGTGTTCAGGGTATTGGTCATGTGGGTCTGGAGCCCCGAACGCCCGCCGCCCACCGCCCCGGCCCCCATGCCGCCGCCGATGGTCTCATAATAGTCCCAAGGGGCATCGGCCGCGGCGCTGCCCATGGCCAGGTTATTCATGCCGCCGTGACTGGCGGCCGGGATCCGCTCGGGGATTGCCTGGGCCAGGGCCCCCATGACCACGTCCACGATGCGGCTGCTGGTCTCCACGTTACCCGCCGCCACCGCGGCCGGATAGCGGGCGTTGAGCAAACACCCCTCGGGGGCCGACAGCCGCACCGGCCGAAAGCTGCCGGCGCAGGCCGGCGTCTGGGGCGGCATGAGGCAGCGGAAGACATAGAGAACGGCCGCCGCGGTCACCGCCAGGGGGCAGTTGATATTGCCCGGTGCCTGCTCTGCCGTCCCCGTAAAATCCACCTGGGCGGCGGCGTCCCGCAGCCGGAGCCGGACGCGAATCGGGAGATCCTGGTGCCCCTGGCCGTCGTCGTCCATCCGATCCTCGAAGTCGTAGGTACCCTCCGGGATAGTCCGCAGGGCCCCACGGGCCAGGCGTTCGCCATAGTCGTTCAAGGCCGTGAGGTAATTGCGGAAGACCCCGACCCCGTATCGGGCAACCAGCTCGCCGAGACGGGCCAAGCCGGCCCGATCGGCACTGATCTGGGCGTAGAAATCACCCTTCGCGTCCGCCGGGTTGCGGGTGTTCTCGACAATGGACGCCAACAGCGGCTCGTCGAGGACGCCGCGCCGGATCAGATGCACCGGCGCGATGATCTGCCCTTCTTCGTGGAGCGAGCGGGAAAGCGGCATGGAGCCGGGCGCACTTGCGCCGATATCCGCGTGATGGGCGCGGTTGACCACAAAGGCGAGGAGCCCGCCATCGGCAAAGAGCGGCGCGATCACGGTTACGTCCGGCAGGTGGGTGCCGCCCAGAAAGGGATCGTTGAGGATCACCAGATCGCCTTCCTCCCACTGCCTGGCGGCGACCACGGAGGCCATGGCGAAGGCCATGCTGCCCAGATGGACCGGGATGTGGGCCGCCTGGGCGCAGAGTCCGCCGGCATGGTCGAAGACGGCGCAGGAGAAATCGAGCCGGTCGCGGATATTGGGCGAGAAGGCGGCGTTGCGCAGCACCGCGCCCATTTCGTCACAGACCGCCTCCAGGCGGCTGGCAAAGATACCAAGCTCTATGGGAGATAAGGGTATCTCCATCCTAGTGCCCCGTTTCACCTTATTTTTCGCTCTCAGCGCGGCGAGAAGTGGCCAGCCGCGAGGCGCGTGAGCGCAGG
>JAIZWN010000354.1 GCA_020443945.1 Candidatus Thiosymbion ectosymbiont of Robbea hypermnestra
AACCGTAACCTGTTTTGCTTTGGTTGTTTCCGGGATTCGGCGTATATACCCAGGGACAACAAAATTACAACACCACCTCCTCATCGATGGGCACGCTTCGCTTCGTGCATCCAAACAAGCCACTGCGGTTCGCAAACCCCCGTGGCCTGACCGAAACTCCGTACCCGCTTGCCGGGCGCTGGCTTTGCCCATCCTACCGGCCGTCATTCCGGCAGGGATTGCCGGAGTGACGGCCTGACTGTTTTGGCGTGTCCCGAAGAGAGAAGGGCTCTTGTGCCTATCGGAAACATGCAAGTCCATGTGTGGTTCCCGGTTCCCATGGTTTCCGTTGCCGAATCCCGTCCGCGGCCATACCGAGTGGATTCAGGCCCCGGCGTTACGGACCGGGTTCTCCAGGGCGCCGATGGACTCGATCTCGATCCGCACCTTGTCGCCGTCCGCCAGAAAGACCGGCGGGGTGCGCGCAAAGCCTACCCCCGGCGGGGTTCCGGTCAGGATCAGGGTCCCCGGCAGCAGGGTCGTATCCTGGCTGAGGTAGGCGATCAGCTGGGCGATGGAAAAGATCATGTCGCTGGTATGGCCGGTTTGCATGGTCTCGCCGTTGAGCACGCAACGCACCTCCAATGCCTGCGGGTCCGGGACCTCCTCCGTGGTAACCAGCGTCGGGCCCAGGGGACAAAAGGCATCGAAGCCCTTGCCACGCACCCATTGCCCGGCGCCCCCGTGCTTCTGCCAGCGCCGGGCCGAGACATCATTCGCGCAGGTATAGCCCAGGACATACTCCAGGGCCCGCGCCTCCGGTACATCCCTGGCGGTGCGCCCGATGACCACCCCCAGCTCCGCCTCGTAATCCACCTCCGGGCCGTGCGCGCAGGACGCCGGCAGGACGATGGGCGCCCCCGGATCCGTGATTGCCGTCGTGGGCTTCATAAATAAGACCGGGTGTTCGGGAATCTTCGCCCCGGTCTCCTGCGCATGGGCGCGATAATTGAGCCCGATCCCGAAGATATTGACCGGAGTGAGCGGGGCCAGCCACTTGCTTACCGCGACCTTCTCCCCCGTCTCCTGCAGACCCGCGTAGAGGTCCCCCGTCAGCCCCAAGGCGTGTTCCTCGTCCACCGGCGTTCCGTAGCGGATGGCCCCGGCGGCGTCCTGAAAACGTGCAATGCGCATACTGGTTACTCCCGATTCTGTTTTCCGGTTCGACGATGACAGTCTGCCATGGTACGCGAATCGACTCGGTATCCGAAAGACGAAGGCCACTCGAACGCAATGGCAATCAATTTTCGGTGGCGTGGACAAAGAGACAATCTTGGACTAGCATCCCGTTTCACCTTATTTTTCGCTCTCAGCGCGGCGAGAAGTGGCCAGCCGCGAGGCGCGTGAGCGCAGGAATAGC
>JAIZWN010000355.1 GCA_020443945.1 Candidatus Thiosymbion ectosymbiont of Robbea hypermnestra
AACCGTAACCTGTTTTGCTTTGGTTGTTTCCGGGATTCGGCGTATATACCCAGGGACAACAAAATTACAACACCACCAACGGCAGATTGCGGCGATCCCTGCCAGCAGAAAGAATCTACACGAAAAGCATCAGCACGCCCGTATAGCCGTAGAGTCGGTCCTGGGAGATCTCGCCGTTCGCGTAGAAGCCGATCAGGGGGAAATCCCCCAGCTCGGAGGCGATGAGCTTGAGTTCCTCGGAATTTTTGCCGAACAGATTGCGGCCGCGCCCCAGGCAGGAGATATAGATACCCCCCCGGGGTGGTCCTTCGAGGCCCTTGCCGATTGCCGTGAGCATGCGCAGGAGGTCCTCCCGCGCGGTGTCGGCATCGCGACGGCAGAACATGACGCGGTCGCCCTGCTCCACCATGTCACCGATGGCGACGAGACCGCTCTGCGGATCGATGCCGACCAGATTGCGCGCCAGATAGTCGCCGGTATCCGAGCCGGCGATGGGCAGACCGGCAAAGATCAGGCCACCGATGCGCGACAGATCCCGGGCCAGGGTGCCCCCGATATCCTCCTGCAACACCTCCAGGGCCGGGCGCCCGTCGAGCTGGATCATGATGTTGCGCCGGGCCTCGGTGATGACCCGATGGGGGCCGATCGGGATGCAGCCCTGACTCAGGCGGGTGGCCACGCCCACCTCCTGGGAGAACAGCACCCCCGTGAGCCCACCCTCGGCGACCCCGTCCGCGTAGAGATGGACGCCGTTTCGGGAGCTGGCCAGGCCCCCGATGAGGAAGCCGGAGGTGGTGCGGGCGGCGAGCTGCTTGATCAGGGCCTCGAGAAGGGGATTGGAGGGATCGGCATGGACCAGCCCGAAGAAAGGCTGGCGGGCCTTCATCCAATCGCCGTTGCGGGTCATGAAGCCATCCAGGTCCTTGAGGATGGGCGAGAACACGCGGAAGGAGTCGTCGGGAAAGGACCCCACCATGGCGGCTACCGCGGGGCGATCATAGTATTCGATCCCGGTGGCGCAGATCCCCGTGCCGACGGCGCCCACCCAGTGCGCCACGCCGGTAGCGGCGCGCAACCGGTCGAGCACCTCACCCATTTGGTCCGCGAGCGAGTCCGTGATATAGAGGATACCCAGATTGCCCGTCGCGGGAACCGGCCCGAGATTGGTCAGACAACGATCCGCCGCCTCGCGCCAATCGGCGCCGGCGGCGTGTCCGAAGGAAAAACCCGTCATGTTCGCGCTCTCAGATCGAAGGATTGCCTTGGTTCGGCTAAAGGTACCCTAAAACTACCGGATTATTGGCGTCCATGTCACGGACATTCGCACTTGGGCAGGGCGGCGCGCGCAATTCCCTGTTCCGCCTCGGGCCTCCCCCGTCCGGGTAGTGTTGTAACTTTGTGATCCGCGATTTTGAACCGCAAAGGCGCAAAGGACGCGAAGGAGAACAAGGCTTGAG
>JAIZWN010000356.1 GCA_020443945.1 Candidatus Thiosymbion ectosymbiont of Robbea hypermnestra
AGGATTACGCTCGTTACTCCTGGTCAACGAGCGGCACCGTTTGCGACTGAGCCGACGGTACCTGCGGCTCACACCCACCCCTGGCGCCGGCAGGTTCCGGCAATCCCTGCCGGAATGACGGCCAATACGCCGATTTTCACCGATGATTGCGTTTTTTCATCGGCGAGAATCGGCGTAATCCGCGGATTCAAGCATCACAGATCACAAAACTACAACACTACCCCAGCGCCGAACACGTACCGGGGTTTCAGTCGGCGCACCATCAGCGGCAGCAGGGTCAGGGCCGCGATTACGTCGATGATGAGCGCGAGGCCGATGTACAGGCTCACGCTCCAGGTGTTGGCCAGGTGGGTATTCATCAGCGGGATGAAGCTGCCGAGCAGGATGACGACGGAGATGAGCACGGCGGAGCCGGTGGTGCTCAGGGTCCGGCGTAGCGCGGTGGCCCAGTGGTTGCCGCTGGCGCGCATTTCTTCCCGCAGGCGCGAGAGCATGTAGATGCCGTAGTCGATGCCCAGCCCCATGGCGATGGACAGGGCCACCTGGACATGGAAGGCCAGGTTCCCGGACCAGTTCTGCACGGAGGTCAGGTAGCCGCCGAGACCATATTGGGCGAACAGGGTGACCAGGAGTATGACCATGAGGATGCCCGGCACCAGCAGGGAACGGAAGATGAGGGCGGCGATCAGAAAAACGGCGGCGGCGGTGAGCAGGGGGCCGGCGAGCCAGTTGTCCATGGCGACCTCACGGGTGGCCTCGGTAGCGCCCAGGAAACCGCCGATGCCGGGTCGGATGTAAGCCGGCCCCGCTGTCGCCGGCGGTCCGGTATCGCAGGCGGTGTCTTTGCAGCGCAGGCCGAAGTGGACCTGCCGGAAGCCCGGGTCCTCCTTGTGTTTCTCGATGTAGTCCTGGATGTCCATGGTGACCGCGTGGGTTTCCCGGGGGTGCATGGTGTTGATGAAGCCCATGATGACGCCCCGGTTCCAGTCCCTGGCGACGAAGGCGTCCAGCTCGCCTTCCTCGGTCATGGTTTCGAGCAGGCCGTTGAAGAGCTGGACGACCTCGTCCGGGTCCCGATCGTCGTCCGGGTCGGTGGACTTCAGATCATCCGAGGTGGGGATCCGCAGGTCGGAGAGCCTGGGCCGTTCCCCCGGCTCGGCCGCCAACAGCATGTTGACCAGGCGCACGTACTGGGCATAGGAGCCGGTAAAGCCGATGGCGGGATGGGCGCGCATCCAGTTTTCCATGGCCTCTATATCGGCCAGGACCGCCGCCTGGTTGAAGACGCCCTGGGCCTCGCAGATCTCCGAGTCCCAGCAGCCCAGTTTTTCTTTCCAGGCGGCGCAGGCGCGGGCCTTCTCCGCTTTGTCTTCGATGAACGGAATGGATTCCGGAAAGAAGACATCGATGCACTCGGGGGCGGTCGACGCCCGGCCGCGGATGGGAATAGTCACCGAGATAACCCCCGGCATGATGCGGTTGAGGGCGAGTAGCTGGTCGATGGTAGCGGATTCCCGCTTGAAGGCCGCCCGTGAATAGTCGATGCCCTTCTCCACCCCCGGCATGGGGTCGTCCCAGGTGCCTTCCGTAATCCGGGTGTAGTGGCCGGAGAGGATCAGGATCACCGCCACCAGGCCGATGGGCAGCCACTTGCCGGGACCGGCCAACAGGCTCGAGAGGCGCTCGCCCAGCTTGTGCTCCCAGGGACGCTCGGGCGCTGTTTCGGTCCGTTTACAGGGAAAGCTCAGCATGAGCAGCGGGATCAGGCTGGTGGTGGTGAACAGCAGGGTGAGCATGCCGAACAGGCCGAACCAGGCGTAGGCCTTGTAGAAGGAGATATCCACCGTCGCCAGGGTGGCGAAGCCCACCATGTCGGTGATGATGGAGAGGGTGGCGGGGATCATGGTGCGGCCGATGGCGACCTGGGCCGCGTGTCGGCAATCGCCGCTTCCGGTCTGTTCCTGCATGAAGCGTCGGGTGACCTGTACCGAGTGCCCGATGCCGATGGCGAGCAGGAGCATGGGGGTCAGGACCATCATGGTGGTGAGCTTGAACTGGGTCAGGCCCATGAGCCCCAGGGTCATCAGGATGGTGGCGCCCACCCCCAGGAGCGGGAACAAGGCGCCGCGCCAATCGCGGAACTCGTACCAGAGGACCGCGACGGCGATCAGGAGGGACAGGACGAACAGCCACCAGTGCTCGAGCAGATCGAGCAGCATCCAGGCCAGGAAGTAGGGCTCCCCCGCCACCAGCAGCTCCACCCGGTCGTCCGCGGCGAACTCCTCCATGATGGCCCGCACCTGCCGAACCCAGGGCAGATAGATGGCCTTCACCTGGTCCGTATAGTCGGCAATGATGAGGGCGGCCCGGGCGACGCATTGGCGTTCTGCGTACTCGCCGAAGGCGCAGGTCTCCCCGTCCGGGGTCAGCATGGAGACCAGCATGGGGGCCATGACCGGGTTGGTCTCGATACCCCCCTTGAGAAAGGCGAGCTGCTCGCGGGCCAGCTCCGGGTCGGTCTCGCTGATACCCGCGGTGGGGATCAGACGCCTGAAGACCAGCCCGTTCTCATTCGCCCCCATGTACTTGATCTTCTTGGCCGCCAGGTCGATGAAGTTCTCGGGCCGGGAATGGGGCAGGGACTCCAGGCGGCGGTGCAGGGCCTGGACCTTGTTGATGAACCAGGGCTGGTAGATATCCCCCTCCTTGACCTGGAGGGCGAACACCATCAGGTTGCCCATGCCGAAGTTCTGCTCCGTATAGGCGTTGGTGGCCACGTAGCGGTTAGTGGGCGGCAGCAGGGTATCCGGGTCGTTACGGATATCCAGGTCCTTGATAAACCAGGACAGGACCAGGGTGATCGCCAAGACCGAGAGCAGATAGAGCCGGCGATGGCGGATCACGAAACGGGCATAGCGATTCGCCAGGCGTTCTTCATCCTGGACGGGTTGGTGCGCTTGGGGATCTGGCATGGTTGCTCCTGCTCAGCAACGGTTCAAAAACAAATTAGACATCATGTTTGGGTAGTGCTGTGATCTATAGGATGATAGGACAGGCAAAGCCTAGCGTGGTCTCGCGCCCCATCCTACAGATT
>JAIZWN010000357.1 GCA_020443945.1 Candidatus Thiosymbion ectosymbiont of Robbea hypermnestra
TGGGTGTGAGCCGCAGGTACCGTCGGCTCAGTCGCAAACGGTGCCGCTCGTTGACCAGGAGTAACGAGCGTAATCCTACCGGTGCGGGTCCACACCCGTACAGAAATACCGGCTCGAACTCGTCAGGAGGTACGCCGCCAGCGTCGAAGGGTAACCGACGGCGACGAAGGGGCCAGGCAGGTTAAGTTCGGGAGGCGGCACGATTCGGCCGTGGCTGGGGGCCAAGCGCCCCATCCTGCTGAAGCCTGGAGCGCGAACCGGAGTGAGTGCTGTCATCGGGGGAGAGGTGGTTACTCCCGGTGGCCGGTCACGGTGGTTGGTGTGTTCGCCTGAGCACAAGGGCAGACGGTACTGACCGGTGAACGTCCCACTTCGTCCGTGCGGCTTTGGCCGTCCGGTAAGGCCAGCCGATAAGGCTCAGCCGCAAGGGCTTGGCAGATGCGAAGGCGAGGGTAGCCCCCCCGGGGTGTGCTCTCTTGGGGATCGCAGCGCTCCCGGAGTAGCGGTCACGGAGGAGCGTGAAAGGGGGCTCCGTTTGGGAGGCGTCACAAACCGCACGGACCATGCCGACAGTGAGCCCGTCGATGGCGGCGACCCAATCGCCGGCTGGTTCCTCTTGCCGGTAACCCGATGTGGGCTCAGTAACCTCGGCCACAGGCCGGGTGGAGAAAGACTCCGGTCGTCGTTCTGGTTCCGGGTAGCACCGAGGGGTTGATGTCCAACCAGGTTCAGAAAGTCCATTCGCTGACGGGGCGCGTTACCCCCGAGGTGATGAGGCAAGCGTTCAAAAGCGTCAAACGCAACCGCGGGGCCGCGGGGGTCGATCGGATCAGTATTGAACGGTTCGAGGCCAACCTCGAGCAGAACTTGCTGGCTTTGATGAAGGGTGGTGTTCTAACTGTGTTGTTACAGAATATAGGACGCCTTGAAAAATTTCGTACCATGGGACTTAACCAAAGTATCCTCTACCCGTCAACAACAAAGTCAGAACATCACCATTCTGATTTCCTCCATGGACAGAAACGGGGCGTTCGAGGAGGCCAAACGGCAATGGCTGAATTGGGTACTGATACCGGCAGTCAAGAACGGTCGCGTCCATTTGGTCGACTCCGATCTGACCGACCGTCGTCGCGGATCGTCCGCGGGTTGGAAATCCTGGCTCGACATATTCATCCGGATGCCGGATGGAATGATTGAATGCCGCACCGGGTGCTGAAGCATCCACCAGGGGCGGTTGACATTCACTGTTCGGATCTTTTCCGCTTCGCATCCGGTCGGTGGTGGGATGCGGTGTCCAATCTGCTTCGGCTCGATGCGGGCGGGCCCCTCGCCTCATCGGGTGTCGCCATCAAGGACCCGACGATAGAACGCCAGGGTCTGGTTTGCCATGCGTTGCGCGGTAAAGTGCTCCCGGAAGCGAGTCTTGGCCGCGGTCCCGAGGGTGTGACGTTGGGCGGGATCGAGCAGACGGTGCAGCCGGTCCGCGAAGATCGCACCGTCTTTGCAGGGAAACAGGTAGCCGTGCTCGGCATCGTGCACCAGCTCGGGGATACCGCCGATCTCGCTGGCCAAGGCCGGAATCCCCGCGCGTGCGGCCTCCAACAGGCTCAGCGAACAGGCCTCCCGCCGCGAGGGCAGGATCAATACGTCGGTCAACCGGTACCAGGTGCTCAATGCTGCCATGGATGTGGGCCCGAGGAAGACCGCTATCTCCCGCAATCGCGGGCTGGCGGCGAGTCGATGGTGACAGGCACGGCCATAGTCGGTTGCCTGCCAATCGCCGGCAAACAGCACCAGTATCCGCTCAGCGAATTCTTGCGGCAGACCCGCGAGCTGCTCCAGCAGCCAGTCCTGCCCTTTGTCATGGATGAAGCGGCCGACCTGGAGCAGTACCAGACGGCCCTGGGTGCGTTTGCGCTCGGCAAGCTCGCGGAAGAGCGATGATTTTTCCACAGCTCCGGCCGGCCGCGGCGGGACCTGGGGGATGCCGTTGTAGATCAGGTGCAGGTTGGACAGGCCGCGCGCGCGCAACGCCTGCTCGACCGCCCGACTCACGCAGATGACGGGGGCGTTGCGGTCGAAGTGTTTCCATGAGCTGGTCGAGTGTGCGGTCACCACCAGAGCCGACGAGTGGTTCCAACGCCTAGCGAGACGCGCATAGTGGCTGGCGCGCATGGCGTGGGCATGCAGGAGGTCGGGCCGATGGCGACGGATCAGCCCGGCGAGGCGTAGGACCGATACCGGATCGAAGAATCCGCGCATGTTCAGGGGCAATACCTCGAGCCCGGCGGCGACGGCCTGTTCCGCAAGCCAGCTGCGGGGTTGGGTCAGGATCCTGGGCGCCCAGCCCTGTTCACGCTGGGCTGTAGCCAAATGTAGTAGGTGGATCTCGATACCGCCGATGCCGGCGGAATGGAACAGGTGAAAGACACTACCGGACTGGCTCATTGAAGTGGACCCCGAAAATTGGACAGGTTGATTGTCACCACTTGGGAGGGTTCAAACCCCCAGCTTCAGCTGGCAGCTTCTAGCGTGCTGGTGTAGCGTTGGAG
>JAIZWN010000358.1 GCA_020443945.1 Candidatus Thiosymbion ectosymbiont of Robbea hypermnestra
CGGCGGCTGCGGCGCCGGCCGCGGTCTCCCCGCAGCCGGCGCCCGGCCCGCCGGCGCCATCCGAGCCCCCCGCCGACCCCGATGCGGGCGAATCCCGACCCGGCGGACAAGCGGATACGGCGACATCGCAATCGGATGCGATCAAACCGAAACCGGCTACCGACACCCCACGGGGGCAACCGGACGCCACGGATGCAGCACCTCGGCAGACGGCGGAGGTAGCATCGGACAGCCGGCGGAAACCAGGGTCGGCAATCGACATCCCCCCACCACCGCCAACCCCGCCGGAAACACCCGAATCACCCGAGCCGACACCGCCCGGCCGACAGGCAAGGTCAGCCACCACCGATGGGTAAACCGCAATGGCGAAACCTGGCCTGGTTAGCAGCAATACCTCCGCCGATACCGTGACGGAGAGCACACAGCAGCGGAGTGAAGCAAATGAGATGGAGCGGTTTCCAGAAACCTATCCAAATGTTGAGGGGTCAAAAAAGGGAGGTATTCATTAGATGCCCGACCAAACAGCAATACTACAGGTGTCTATCGATGAGGTCCCTCTGAGAGAAGCGGGTTATACAGACACGGCCGTGCTAAGATATAAAAAGACCGTGTCAGATTTTTCAGAGGAATTGTTCCGTCGTTCCACTCAGCTTGGTGAGGCATCCAAAGCACCCAACTTTCCCAGAGAAATCACACAGCATCACGTTCAGTCCTCCGCGACGGAGTTGGCTGCTCCCGTCACTGCCAGACCAAAGCCTAAGTGGTTTATACCAGCCCATATTCTTGAGTATGTCTGTCTTGCCATCGCAGGCATAGGCGGTGGCCACTTAGACAAGCAGCAGGGTATATTGGCATTTGGTATTGGTCTTACGGTAGGTGTTTTACTCATCGTCGCCAGGTTGACGATTGTGGAGAGGAGAAACTGAGATGGGGCCACAAAAAGATATTCAGTATACCGAATCTGCACAAGAAACTATAGAAAGAGCACAGAGGAAGTATAAGGAAAAACTGGAATCGATTATACGAGACCAAAAATATGTGCCGGGCGAGGATTATGTTGAAATAACGGCATCGGACGTAGAGCGTGCTACTAATCAAGTTCGTATCGTATCGAAGCGTAGTGTTGGTTATCGAGAATTACTCTTAAAACTCTATATGGTTTTCGGTATAATTGCAGTTACCCTCGGTTTGTTTTACGAACAAATAACCTTCATGGTAGAGAACCATCCTGAACAATTTATGTTGGTTATTGTTGGTGCATCAATGATCGCTGTAAGTATGCTATTGCATTGGTATTTCAAGAGGGCACCTTAAAAATACTATCGTTGTCAGCAGCTTCAGTTAAAGGACACCACATAATCGTTCAGGTCCCACTGCGTCATTCCGGCTGGGACGCCGGGATGTGCCGGCGCCAGGGATGGCAAATTTCAGGAAATCAGTGGTGAGGTGTGTATTATTCCTGTGAGACAATATTCAGCAGCTTCAACCCATTTTCCAATTCCTCTTTCACTTGGTCGAAGCCGATCACGCTGGACATTGCGGACATATCCATAATGTATAATTTACATAGCTGTTTCAGGGCATCCTCTAGAATTTCTAGAGCTTCACTCTCCTGATTTTCCTTCCGCAAAATTTTAATCGCTGCAATAATGGATGTCAGAGTGTCTTTCATAATCTACCCTGTCAGAAGGTGAAAGCCCGGTCTTGGCTACTCCGGTAACCGGGGCTGCGTGATCCGGGAGGGCGAAAGCCGGGGGCGAGTGGTCGTCCTGGTGATCGGTACGGATACCGAGGACCTTTCATTTTTCAGTTACTTACGTACCTGAAAAATGGCAGGGCATCCCTGCCCCGCATGGGCGCCCTGAACTTTTCAGGGTGTCCGTCACCTGCCAGCCAACCGATATGAGTTCTTATTCTATCAAAATAGTTATATTATACTCAACATCCGGATTGGTATTCACCTGCGACTGCCGCCGTCCGGGGCCTTTGGGCGGTGATTTTTTCCCCGCTTCGGACACCGGCGGCAACCTCTGATCGGTAGTCCTAGGGGGCGTTCTCAATTGGGTGGTATCTTAGGGGACATTCTCAATTCTCACAGTAGAGTAGAGGACAGGTTTCCCGTGTCCTTAGATTTGGCCTATCCGTTCCCG
>JAIZWN010000359.1 GCA_020443945.1 Candidatus Thiosymbion ectosymbiont of Robbea hypermnestra
CGAATACCTGGAAGTGCAATCGCGGGAGACACACGGCGGGTGCTAACGTCCGTCGTGAAGAGGGAAACAACCCAGACCGCCAGCTAAGGTCCCAAAGTCATGGTTAAGTGGGAAACGATGTGGGAAGGCCCAGACAGCCAGGATGTTGGCTTAGAAGCAGCCATTCATTTAAAGAGTGCGTAACAGCTCACTAGTCGAGCGGACGAGCATGGATAATAATCGGGCATAAGTGTATTACCGAAGCTATGGATGTACGCCTTGCGTACGTGGTAGGGGAGCATTCTAAACTGGGTCGAAGGTGTGATGTGAGTCATGCTGGACTGTTTAGAAAAGAAAATGTAGGCATAAGTAACGATAATGCGGGCGAGAAACCCGCACACCGAAAGACTAAGGTTTCCACAGCTATGCTAATCAGCTGTGGGTTAGTCGGGACCTAAGGCGAACCCGAAAGGGACAGTCGATGGCCAACGGGTTAATATTCCCGTACTACTTATTACTGTGATGGGGTGACGGAGTGATGAAAGCGCCGCGAACTGACGGAATAGTTCGTTGAAGTACCTACCTATAAGATCTGCAGGCAAATCCACAGATCTTGGGGAAATACGATAGTACTCGGAGACTTCGGTCAAAGAGATAGTGCGCCTAAGGGCTTCCAAGAAAAACTTCTAAACTTAGATTATACGTACCAGTACCGTAAACCGACACAGGTAGTTGAGGAGAGAATCCTAAGGTGCTCGAGAGATTCATGGCTAAGGAATTAGGCAAAATAGACCTGTAACTTCGGGAGAAAGGTCGCCAGCGCAAGCTGGCCGCAGTGAAGAGGTCCAGGCGACTGTTTATCAAAAACACAGGGCTCTGCAAAATCGTAAGATGAAGTATAGGGCCTGACACCTGCCCGGTGCTGGAAGGTTAAGTGGAGATGTTATGCGCAAGCAGAAGCATTGAAATGAAGCCCCAGTAAACGGCGGCCGTAACTATAACGGTCCTAAGGTAGCGAAATTCCTTGTCGGGTAAGTTCCGACCTGCACGAATGG
>JAIZWN010000360.1 GCA_020443945.1 Candidatus Thiosymbion ectosymbiont of Robbea hypermnestra
GCCGCTCCAGCGGCCAGGATTTCAAGACGCTGGAGCGTCTGGAATTGCTCCCACGCTGGAGCGTGGGAGCCAGAGAACCACGGGATTCTCTCGTTCCCATGTTCTGGCGTGGGAGCCAGAGAGTCAAGTTGGTGCGCTGCGGAGGATTTTCCGCCACCGGACTGCGGTCAGGTCTCGCTCCGATAGTTCGGCGCTTCCTTGGTGATCTGCACGTCATGGACATGGGACTCGCGCATGCCCGCGGCGCTGACGCGCACGAATTCCGGCTTGGTCCGCATCTCCTCGATATGGGCGCAGCCGGTGTAGCCCATGCTGGAGCGCAGGCCGCCCATGAGCTGGTGGATCACGTTGAGCACGCTGCCTTTGTAGGGCACCCGTCCCTCGATGCCCTCGGGCACCAGCTTTTCCGGCTCCTCGTACTCCTGGAAGTAGCGGTCGCTGGAGCCCTCCCTGGCGCCCATGGCGCCCAGCGAGCCCATGCCGCGGTAGGATTTGTAGGAGCGGCCCTGGTAGATCTCCACCTCGCCGGGGGCCTCGTCCGTCCCGGCGAAGAGCCCGCCGACCATGACGCTGTGGGCGCCGGCCGCGATGACCTTGGCGATATCCCCCGAGTAACGCAGCCCTCCGTCCGCGATCACGGGTATGTCCTCGCCGGCAAGGACCGCCGTGACATCCGCCACCGCCGTGATCTGGGGCACGCCGACGCCGGCCACGATGCGCGTGGTGCAGATGGAGCCCGGCCCGATGCCGACCTTGACGGCGTCGGCCCCCGCCGCCGCCAGGGCGCGGGCGGCGGCGGCGGTGGCGATGTTGCCGCCGATGACCTGCACGGCGGGAAACTCCCGCTTGACCTGGGCCACGCGGTCGATCACGGCCTGGGCGTGACCATGGGCGGTATCCACCACCACCACATCCGCGCCGGCGTCTACCAACGCTACGACCCGCTCGTCGGTATCGGCCCCGGCGCCCACCGCGGCGCCCACCCGCAGGCGCCCGTGAGCGTCCCGCGAGGCCCGGGGGAAATCCTTGGCCTTCTGGATATCCTTGACGGTAATCAGGCCGCGTAGCGCGAACTTCTCATCCACTACCAGCACCTTCTCGATCCGGTGCCGGTGCAGCAGACCCACGACCTCCTCGCGCTTGGCGCCCTCGCGCACGGTCACCAGCCGGTCATGAGGGGTCATGATGGAGGATACGGGGGCGTCGTAGCGGGTCTCGAAGCGCAGATCGCGCCCGGTGACAATGCCGTCGAGCCGCCCCTCCCCGGTCACCACCGGCACGCCGGAGATGGCATGGGCCCGGGTAATCTTCCGCACCTCCCCGATGCTGGTCTCGGGCGTGACCGTGATGGGATCGCGGATGATGCCGCTCTCGTACTTCTTGACCGCGAGCACCTCCCGCGCCTGGCGCTCGATGCCCATATTCTTGTGCACGATACCGATCCCGCCCTCCAGGGCCAGGGCAATCGCCAGCCGCGCCTCCGTGACCGTATCCATGGCGGCGGAGATCAAAGGGATCTTGAGAGCGATATCGCGCGTCAGGCGGGTCGCCAGATCCGCCTCACTGGGCAGGATCCGGGAGTGGGCCGGTATAAGCAGGACATCGTCGAAGGTGAGGGCTTCCTGAATCAGGCGCATGGCGGTACCGGTCGCAAAGGCGATTGCATGGGAAAGAATAACGCCGGATTATAGATTTTGCCCCCCGCGCGGTAAACTCGCTACCCCTACCCAACAGGCATACCGCGCCCCCATGCACCCGCACGCCACTCGCAACCCGCTGGATTTTTCCCGCGATATCTACAGCGTCTCGCGCCTCAACCGGGAGGCCCGCGCCGTACTCGAAGGCGGCTTCCCCCTGCTGTGGGTGGAAGGGGAGCTCTCCAACCTGGCGCAGCCGGCCTCCGGCCACATCTACTTCTCCCTCAAGGACCCCGCGGCCCAGGTCCGGTGCGCCATGTTCCGCTCCAAACGGCTGCTGCTCGGCTTCAAACCCGCCAACCACCAACAGGTGCTGGTGCGGGCGCGGGTCGGCCTCTACGAAGGCCGCGGCGAGTTCCAGCTGATCGTCGAGCACATGGAGCCGGCGGGGGAAGGCGCCTTGCGTCTCGCGTTCGAACGCCTCAAGCAGAAACTCGCCGCCGAGGGGCTGTTCGACACCGCGCAAAAACAACCCCTGCCGGCCATACCCCGCCAGGTCGGCCTCATCACCTCCCCCACCGGCGCCGCCGTCCGCGACCTGCTCACCGTGCTGGAGCGGCGCTTCCCGGCCCTCCCGGTACTCATCTACCCGGCCCAGGTCCAGGGCCAGAACGCGGCCGGGGAGCTGGTCGCGGCGCTCGAACTGGCCAACCGACGGGCGGAGTGCGACGTCCTGATCCTGGCCCGTGGCGGCGGCTCCCTGGAAGACCTCCAGGCCTTCAACGACGAGGCCCTGGCCCGCGCCGTCCACCGCTCGGCCATCCCGGTCGTCACCGGCATCGGCCACGAAATCGACCTCAGCATCGCCGACCTGGTCGCCGACCAGCGCGGGGCAACCCCATCGGCGGCGGCGGAGCTGGTCAGTCCCTCCGCCTCGCACCTGGCGCAACGCCTGCGGACCACCGGGCAGCGATTACAAGGCACCGCCACGCGGAATCTCATCACCCGTCGGCAACGCTTCACCGCCGCGGGAAAACACCTGCGCCTGCTGCACCCCCTGGGTCGCCTCCAGCGCCGTCAACAGCAGCTCGACGAGCTGCAACGCCGCGCGGCCACCGCCCTGGAAAAAAGGGCAACGACCGCGCGGGGACGGCTCGCCCCCCTCGCCCTGCGGCTGCGGGGGGCCTCCCCATGGGACGGATTGGCCCGCCGGCGGCTACTCCTCGACAACCTGGAGCGCCGGCTGAACGAGGCGGCGGCGCGGAGATTGGCGGCCTGCGGCGAACGCCTGGCCCGCGCCGTTCAGGGCCTGGAAGCGCGCAGCCCGCTGGCCACCCTCACCCGCGGCTTCGCCATCCTGCGGCGGATACCCACCGGGCAGATCGTCACCGACGCGCGCCGGCTGACGCCGGGGGACCGGGTGGACGCGCACCTGGCCCATGGCCGCCTCACCCTCGAGGTCCTCGAAATCGCCGGGCAAGAGTAAACGACCCCCACCGACCCACCATCGGCACCTGGGAAATGGGGTCAGGTCTTGATCCGTGACTCTTGAAAGCCCACATCAAGACCTGACCCCATTTCCTCTTTTAATCTGTGGGAAGAAGAACCACCGATAGACACGGATAAACACAGATCACAATCCGTGTTTATCCGTGTCCATCGGTGGTTCAAAGGACCGTAGGGCAGGAAAGCGTAGCCCACCCCGATTCCGACCTGTACCATACGGATTGCCGCCCTCGCGGCCGGTTTTCCGTTCCACTACCATCGGGAAATCCATCATGACGGCTTGTGAGATGACCCCCTGCGAACCGAGACTCCAGCAGTTGGAGCGGCAATCCAGCTACCGGCAAGCGGTCCAAAACCTGAAAAGCGACTGCTTCTCCGCCGGGAATCCGACGGCCAACATCCCCGTCGAAATCGAGCAGGCGATGAAAGACGCCTGTGCCGCCGAGCCGAATCGGCCCTTCACCGAAATCGTCGAGGGGCATCAGACCATCAGACAACCGGACGCCTACACCACCCGCAACCTTCCGGGCGACAGGCCCCTGCGGCGTGTAGTGACACTGACGGATTTTCTGAACTATCATCTTCTTTCCGGTCCGGGAAAAACCAAAAGCCCCGTGAGCAACGCGGCACGCGCCAATCAATCCACATCGAAAATCCCCAAGACCAGGAAGCAACCCAAGGCGCCTTCCTGCCCCCCCACTGGCTGCTGCGGGAGATGCCCCTATCCCCCACGGACGCCGGGCAGACAACACACCGGGAGCCGGGCCAACTCCTGCTCATCGGCGCCGGCAGCCACCGCATCGCCAGCGTTCTCCCCGAATCCGACGGCATCCTGCGCTCCATCCCCCCGCGCCGGGGCACCCCGGACGAAAGCGACTACCAGACCCTCTATCGCAGCCTGGCCTACCAGATGCGGGAAGACCTGGAGCAATGGCGGGTCCCCGAGCCCCACCCCACCGCTGGCCGCCCCATCGACTATTTGCTGATAGACAGCCGCACCGGCTTCCCCGAGCTGCTGGACCTCAGCCTGGGCTACCTGGCCGACCAGATCGTTTTGGTCGCCGGCCTCAACCCCCAGAACCGCCAGGGCCTGAAGCTCACCCTGCGCGCCCTCACGGAAGGCGCCGGGCGCATCCCCATCGACGAGCTCCACCGCCAGCTCTGCGTCGTCTTCTCCCCGGTGCCCGCCGCCGAGGACGAGACCGTCTTCGAGGCCCTGGCCGCGGCCCACGACCGGCTCAACCGGACCCGCCGCATCGCCGCCAACCGGGAATACGAACGGGCGCCGGAGAGCTTCGTCCTCCACTACACCCCCATCCTGGCCACCAGCGAGCACCCCTTGGCCCCCCGGCGGCCCGAATCCCTCTACGGGCAGGAAGTCCTGCGCATCGCCCACCACCTGGCGGGCGAGACCGGTCACCAGGACCAGGACGCCACCCTGCGCCGCATCCGCGACCAGATCCTCCAAATCACGGCGCCGGCCGAGCAAACCCCGGAGACGGCCCCCGTCCCCCCCTCCACGGACCG
>JAIZWN010000361.1 GCA_020443945.1 Candidatus Thiosymbion ectosymbiont of Robbea hypermnestra
GCCGCTCCAGCGGCCAGGATTTCAAGACGCTGGAGCGTCTGGAATTGCTCCCACGCTGGAGCGTGGGAGCCAGAGAAATCTAAGACACCACCCGAGCTTCCGTCGCCCGGCGGCACAATCAAGGCAAAGAAAAATCCTGTCAATCCTGCAAATTCCGTGAATCCTGTACGATTGGACAAAACCCCACGGCACTCCGATTGGCCTGCGGAACAAATTGCCTTGTTTCCGTAGCCGATGGAGTCGATTCCCCACCTCGCCCTCATCCTGACGGCCTGCCTGGCCGACGGCCTCCTCGGCGATCCCGTCTATCCCCTGCACCCGATCCGGTTGCTCGGGGCCTGGAGCCTCCGGTGGGAGCAGCGGCTCTTTGCCCATGGTCTCTCCGGCTATCTCGGCGGCATCATCCATTGGTTGCTGGTGGTCGGCGCGGCGCTGCTGGTCTGGTGGGGAGGCCACCGCCTGCTCGCGCTCCTGCACCCGGGCGCGGCCTGGGCGTGGGACGCCTTCCTCGCCTACAGCCTGTTGTGCCTGCGTGACCTTCTGGTCCATGGCCGACGGGTCCTGGCCGCCCTGGACGACCTGCCTCGGGCGCGACGGCGCGTCGCCATGCTCGTGGGGCGCGATACCGAAGGGCTCGACCGGGGCGGCCTGGTCCGGGCGACCATCGAGAGCCTGGCGGAAAACCTCACCGATGGGGTGCTGACCCCCCTGTGGGCGCTCTGTCTGTTCGGCCTGCCGGGACTGATCCTGGTCAAGGCGGTCTCCAGCCTCGACTCCCTGGTCGGCTACCGGAGCGAGCCTTACCGACGCTTCGGCTGGCTCGCCGCCCGTACCGACGATGTCGTCCACTGGCTGCCGGCGCGGCTATCGGTACCCCTGATCGCACTGGCCGCGGCCCCGTTGCGTCTGCACCCACGCGCGGCGTTCGGCGCCGCCCGCCGTTGGCACGGCATCCTGGCAAGCCCCAACTCGGGATGGAGCGAGGCCGCCTGCGCCGGCGCCCTGCGCGTGCGTCTGGTCGGCCCCATCAGCTACCGGAGCAGGCGCTCCGGCGAGGCCTTCATGGGTGAGGAAACCTGGCCCACCGACCTCGACGGGCGCCATCTCGAACAGGCCCTGCGTCTCGTTCTGCTCTGCGGGTTGCTGGCCCTGGCATTAGGTCTCGCCCTCGCCGTCGGCATCGCTCCGATGGTAGTGTTCTGATTTTGGGTAGTGGGTAAATTCTGCGTGATGTTCAACGTTTTTTCTCACACAAAGACACCAAGCCACAAAGGGATCGTGGGTCATGGGTAAGGCGCCTGTTGGCCGTCATTCCGGCAGG
>JAIZWN010000362.1 GCA_020443945.1 Candidatus Thiosymbion ectosymbiont of Robbea hypermnestra
AAACCTGTCCTCTACTCTACTGTGATGTTCGACGTGACTCAGGTAGACACCTGATCACTTGAAAATTTACCACTACCACGAACCGCATCCATTTCTGCATCCGTTCGTCCCGCGCATCGGCCCCCCATGGGTGGCAGCGGTGCTTGGCCACATCGATCCCCAACCACGCCACGGTCTTGTTACTATTCGTCCTGGACCCTCCCGCTTCGTGTCGATGGTTGTACGTCTTACCATCGTGGCGCTGCCGACGCCGTTGGTGAAGGGGGATGGGTCCATACCATTCTCCTGCGGGGGTATCGGCCGCGGGTAGTAGTTCGAGTGTGTGGAAGATTCCGAAATCAAGGCAGGGGTGGCCGGCGGTCACTGACCACCGATTACCGACCACCGGCCACTGAGCATGGAGTATTGCGGGTTTGAGTGAAGAAATCCTCGTCAATGTGACGCCTCCCGAGACCCGGGTCGCGGTGGTGGAAAACGGCGCCGTGCAGGAGATTATCATCGAGCGCATCGACCGCTGCGGTCTGGTGGGGAATATCTACCAGGGCCATATCTGCCGCGTCCTGCCCGGTATGCAGGCCGCCTTCGTGGATATCGGGCTTGAACGCGCCGCCTTTCTGCATGCCTCCGATATCGTCGATGCGGAGGGAGAGCCGCGTAGCGGGCCGATCCACGAGGTCATCAGCGAGGGCGACGAGGTCATGGTGCAGGTGCTCAAGGACCCCCTGGGCACCAAGGGCGCTCGGCTCACCACCAATATCGCCATTCCGTCCCGGTATCTGGTGTTTATGCCGACGCTGGATGCGACCGGCATTTCCCAGCGGATCGAGGATGAGGCGGAGCGCGACCGATTGCGGGAAATCCTGCAACACCACACGGATTCGGGGCCCACGGAGGGAGGGTTCATCATCCGCACGGCGGCCGAGGGGGTGACCGAGGCGGCGCTGGTCAAGGATCGGGATTTCCTGACCAAGCTGTGGCTCGGGATCAAGGAGCGCCGCCGGTCCTTCAATGACACCGGAATGATCCACGACGACCTGCCCCTGGCCCTGCGCGCCCTGCGCGACCTGGTGGGACCGGAGGTGGAGCGGGTGCGGATCGATTCGCGCTCCATGGTGGAGCGCGCGCGGGCCTTTGCCGCCAGATACGTCTCGGATGTGGCGGCCCGCATCGAGTATTACCAGGGGGAGCGTCCCCTGTTCGACCTCTACGGAGTGGAGGAGGAGATCCAGAGGGCCTTGCAGCGCAAGGTGCAGCTCAAGTCCGGCGGTTATCTGGTCATCGACCAGACCGAGGCCATGACCACGGTGGATGTGAATACGGGGGCCTTCGTGGGGCACCGGAATCAGGAAGAGACCATCTTCAAGACCAACCTGGAGGCGGCCCAGGCCATCTGTCGCCAGCTGCGCCTGCGCAACCTCGGCGGCATCATCATCATCGACTTCATCGACATGGGCGACGAGGAGCACAAGCGCCAGGTGCTCCGCGCCCTGGAGAAGTGCCTCGCCAAGGACCATGCCAAGACCCATATCACCGAGGTATCCGCCCTGGGCCTGGTGGAAATGACCCGCAAGCGCACCCGCGAATCCCTCGAACATATCCTGTGCGAGCCCTGCACCTGCTGCAAAGGCCGCGGCACCCTGAAAACCGCCGAGACCACCTGTTACGAGATCTTTCGCGAGATCCTGCGCCAGGCGCGCCAATTCGACGTGGAGGCCCTGCTGGTATTGGCCTCTCAGGAGGTCATCGACCGCCTGCTGGACGAGGAATCCGGGAACCTGGCCGAAATCGAGGAGCTGACCGGCAAGCCAGTCCGGCTTCAGGTCGAGGCCCTCTACACCCAAGAGCAGTACGACGTGGTGTTGATCTAAGGGCCGTAGTTTGGGAAACCGGAGCGCATCCCACCGCGTCGGTTGGGCAAAGCCCGTAAAGAAGCGCCCCCGGGCGGGCCGACGGCGCCGTGCCGAATTGCAAGATCGAAGAGGAGACAATTGCCCCATGCCTGATGATTTGCCCAGGCCATTAAGGAAACAGCGTGAGGTGCTTTATCTGCCCGTCAGAGGCCATTCAGCGGTTCTCGGGACCGCTGGAAGCGGAAAAACCACACTCGCGCTGTATAGAGCCGCCTTCCTCTCCGCACCGGAAATGCCGCATTCCGGGCCTACACTCCTGTTGACCTTCAATCGGGCGCTCGTAACCTATTTAAACCACCTCAAACCACGAGAGCTGCGTAATGTTCGGATAGAAACATACCACAAGTTTGCCCGTGGCTATCTGAACCATAGAGGAAAAATGGGATTCAGTTCCATTTGCGATCCGGACTTGAAGAACACATTGATCGGAGCGGCCGTCAAAACAGTTGCCGGCAGATATGGGAAATCCAGATTTTTTGATCGACCGCTGAATTTTTTCGTGGATGAAATCCAGTGGATATTGAGCCATGGCGTAACGACTGAAGAAGACTATATCAAGGTAGAACGTGTCGGGCGCGTCGGCACGAAGTTAGCACGGGAACTTCGGGGCATAATGTTCGAAATTTTACGTGAATATCTCGATTCGCGTGAAAAACACGGGAAGCAGTATGACTGGGATGACATTGCCTATCATGTCAGGCAGGAACTTTCGGTAGATACCAATCAGCGGATGTACCGACACATAGTCATCGATGAAGGACAGGATTTCTCTCCGGAGATGCTCCGCTCTTTATCCTGCGCCATTCCGGAAGATGGTTCATTGACCTTTTTCGGCGATGTTGCACAGCAGATATATGGACAGCGCACCTCGTGGCGTTCCGCCGGATTACAGATCCTGCAGACTTGGGAATTTGAAGAGAACTACAGGAATACGAAGCAAATCGCCCGGCTGGGTTTGGCGATTTCGAAAATGTCTTACTTTTCCGAAATAGCCGATATGGTCGAGCCCACTTCACCAAAGGCGGATGGCCCATTGCCGACGGTAGTGCAATGCGCGGATCGACATGAACAGATACAGATCGCGGTCAAATCGGCGAGTGGAGCTTCGCAGACAAGGCGTGTTGCGCTCCTATTCAAAAACAGAGAACAGGAAAGGCGTATCAGCTCCCGGTTGCCCGAAACGGCCGTTCAGCTCCACAGGGACATGGGCTCATGGCAGGAAGGCCCAGGGATTTTTCATGGGACCTATCATTCGGCAAAAGGGCTTGAATTCGACCTTGTAATACTCCCTTTTCTCGATGCCGATAATCTCCCCGACCCGGAAAATGTGAGGGCATATGGTGAGGAGGACGCACTGACTCATGATGGCCGGCTCCTTTATGTCGCAATTACCAGGGCAAAGACCGAGGTAATTTTACTACATAGTAGCCGAATAACCACGTTGCTTCCTGTCGATGCCAGTCTGTTCCGGAAGATTGCCCCATGAAACGGATTCAAATGGAATCGACCGGGAGAGGAATCACGCGCCTCTGCCATTTTACCCAATCTCGGAACCTGGCTCATATCCTTGGAGATTGCAAAGGGATCTTTTCCAGAAACAGATTGACGGCTATGGGTCTACCTCACAACCCGACGGATTCGGATCGGTATGATGGGCATGGTCATTTTGTCTGTTGCTCGATCCAGTACCCGAACCCATATTATTTCGCGACAGCTCGAGGTCGGGATCACCTTTTTAAAGATTGGGTGGTAATTCTTATCA
Source organism: Candidatus Thiosymbion ectosymbiont of Robbea hypermnestra (assembly GCA_020443945.1). Lineage (GTDB taxonomy): Bacteria > Pseudomonadota > Gammaproteobacteria > Chromatiales > Chromatiaceae > Thiosymbion > Thiosymbion ectosymbiont_B. The sequence continues at coordinate 3,673 of JAIZWN010000362.1, forward strand.
AACCTGAATACCTGTGGGCTGAGGGTACGAAGTTTTGTCCACTGAATGCCGCAACTTCGAGCGGTGCCTATATCGGTGAAGGTTATGAAGCCTTTGCATCACTCTTCACCGTATCGCCTCCCGGGACCAGATTTCCAAGATCGGAGCGACATCTCGATTGTGCACCAACGGATACCCAGGCGGAGGTTCTGATCCCCGATCCTATTTCTCTCGATTCCATGATTGCTATTGCCGTCGAATCGAAAGAGCAGGCCGCAAGAGAAATCTGCAGAGCAGAATTACAGGGTATTGCCATTGACCAACGGATCATCATTGCTCCCGATTTTTATAACCGGACAAGACTGTCAAAGATGATCCGACAAGGCAGTCGTATAAACGAATACATATACGGCAACGAAGGGCGTCATGACCGATAATCGGACACTGCCGGAGACCGATAAGGCCATAGGAGCCATGTTGGGGGCGGCCTGTGGTGATGCGCTGGGGTGGCCGAACGAACGGGTAGGACGTTCAACGGCCAAGAGACAGCCGTTACCGAATCCGCTCCATGAATTCAAGCAATGGTCGCGCAGAGCGGGAGGGCGCTTCTATCCTTATGAGGAAACCATCGATGCAGGGGAATATAGCGACGATACCCAGCTGATCCTTTGCCTGTCGAGATCGCTCCTGCACGGGAGCAGCTGGTGGGATCACTGGACAAAAACAGAGCTTCCTTTCTGGACCCTGTATGAACGGGGGGGGGGCGGCGCGACCAAACGTGCCGCCGATGCGTGGATCGATGGAAATCCACCATGGTCCGAACGAAGAAAGCCTAAGGATATCAAGCGCTACTTCGAAGCCGGCGGCGATGGGGTCGCGATGCGGGTTCTGCCGCATGTCTTGCGTCTCGGGAAATCCGACAGTTTTGATCCCGTGGCGCTCAGCATTTTTAAGGATGGGATTGCAACGCATGGACATCCGCGGGCTTTGCTCGGGGCCTTGGCCTATGGCTATGCGCTATGGAAGAGCTTCAAGCGCGAGACACACCTGGAGTATGGGGGAATTATCGATGAGCTTATGGACGGCACGGGCACTTGGTCACACCTTCCTGAATTACCGGAGGCACTCGGGTCATGGCTGCCGGCAGTAAAGGCCCATTTGCCGGACTACGAGGAGATATGGCAAACGACAATCAGTGAAATGAAGGGTTCATTTGTTATTTGCAGGAATGAATTGAGCAAAGGGGCACTGACCTTCGACGATGAAGTATTACATCAACTCAAGTGCTTTGATAGAAAAGTAAATGGCGCTGGAACAGTTGCAACCGCCGCATCCGTTTTTCTGGCATCGAGATATGCACCCGACCCTATGAACGGTGTAATCAAGGCGGCTTTCGCGATAGGTTCGGATACGGATACGATTGCATCGATGACCGGAGGACTACTGGGATTGATTTGCGGGGCGGATTGGCTTTCATCCTCGCGTTCCAGGATACAAGACTCGAAGTATATTGTTCTGCTTGCTCAGGAGCTGGTGCAACAATCAGAACCTCGACCGTTTCCGATTGTGCCGACCACCGGTATGCGCTCGCAACTTCGCAACTGGCTCGATAACCTGACAAACCGAAGTGTTGGTTCTCAAATAGAAATGCCGGACAAGAGATCCGCTGTGGTTCGAGATCACTCGGAGCAAATCGGCCGGAGTGGTAAGTATAAAGTCGAAATCAAGAGACTTGGAGCCGATGACGGACAAAGTCTCTACATCACCAGGATTTCAAAGGGGATATATGAACAACCTTCAAAGAAAACAGAGTCGCCCAAGACGGTGCCGCAACGGACAGAGATAAGGGGTCACGGCTGCGGTTCAAAAATACCGGTGGCTTCATTCGAGAAGGCCATATGGTTCTACCGAGATTGTCTGGGGCTCACAGTAAAAAAGCAGAATGATAAAGCGGTTGTTTTCGACCAGGGTTTAGTTCTGGTATCGTCGGATTATGCCACAGACTTACTCAATGGAACCCCTTCTCGCACAATACTGTATGTTCAGGCAACCGACATTGAAAAACGATTCGGTCGGATGGAAGAGAAGAAAATTCAAATCCTCTCGCCACTCGCCCATTGGGGCAATTCCGGGATGCTCTTCTTCCGGAGTTTTGATCCGGATGGCAATGTTGTCGAGGTATTTTCGGCAGATAGCCCATAGCGTTAAAGGCGGGATGCGCTACGCTTTCCCGCCCTGCGCGGGCTCACCGTCATTAGTTATCCGCAGATTACGCCGATTTTCACCGATTATTGCGTTTTTCATCGGCGAGAATCTGCGTTAATCCGCGGATTCAAGCATCACGGATCACAAAGTTACAACACTACCCGCTTATGGACCGGAGGCAAATCGGACTTGCAGCGGAACAGAGTATCTACGGGCTGTTGACATAATCGCAGTGCCAACCGCAAACAGGACAGGATGACCAGGATTGACAGGATTATTCTTCTGAATAATCGATAACAATATCCTGAAAATCCTGTGAATCCTGTACTATTGTGGTTCTTGCGCTACGGTTTTTGTGCCTGGTGGTAGCAACCTGTAGGCTATGACCCGCCGGCCGGTGGCTGGAGCATTCAAGAGGGGTGCTTCGCTCCGACCGGCATTTTCTTATCTCCTGTGTTGGCCGGTCTCGGCGGTTCGAGGCCCGTTCGCAAGCGGTTTCCCGATGCCCCGGTAGTGGCTAAATTTTAAGTGATGAAGTCTGTCGACCCCTACCCCGTCATTCCGGCAGGGATTGCCGGAATCTGCCGACGCCAGGGATGGCAAAAGCCGAGGGCTCTGAGCCATGATTGGGCCGCTGGGCAGCCCATCACCACTCAACACTCTAC
>JAIZWN010000363.1 GCA_020443945.1 Candidatus Thiosymbion ectosymbiont of Robbea hypermnestra
AAACCTGTCCTCTACTCTACTGTGATGTTCGACGTGACTCAGGTAGACACCTGATCACTTGAAAATTTACCACTACCCGATCCGGTTAAGGACTCCATACCAAACCAAATCAATGGGTTGGTTTTTAGACAGTCTCTTAGAGTCCGTTGCCGGCGACTGCCTGCCCCGGTGCGGCCGGCGGCTACCGGCCGGCAGGGTCTCGCCGGCTTCGTCCGCTCATTGCGGCCAGGAACCGGTAGCCGGCGACTGGCCGCTCAGCGCCACCCGAGGCGTTGCAGGTTGCGTTCCACCTCATCCTGATCGCTGTAGTAGGCCTTGTGGCCGTTGCGTTCGATGTAGCGCTCATGGCCCTTGCCGGTAATCAGTCCTACCCAGGGCTCATCGGGCGGGCGCTCGGCCAGCCGGTCGAACAGGCGGGCGACGGCCCGTGGGCGCTCGACGACCACCTCCGGCGTTGCGTCGGGCATACCGGCGAGGATGTCATCGATGATCCGCTCCGGGTCCTCGGTGCGCGGGTTGTCCGAGGTCAGGATCACCTGGTCGGAATAGCGCGCCACTACGGCGCCCATGAGGGGACGTTTGCCCTGGTCACGGTCACCGCCGCAGCCGAACAGGGTCAGGATTCCGGCGTCCGGGAAGGCGCGCCGGATATCGGTCAAGGTGGCCTCCAGGGCTACCGGGGTGTGGGCGAAATCGACGACCAGGGTGCGCTTACCGATGGTGCGGCAGGCGAAGCGTCCATCCACCGCCGTGAGATGCCGCCAGGATGGATGTTCCTCCGGGCCGAGCAGGGTGGCGGCCAGGGCCGCGGCCAGGGCGTAGTTTTTGCGGTTGTATTCCAGGGCTAGAAAGGGCTTGGCGGCGATTGCCTCCGGCCCCAGAGGCTCCGCGTCCAAATACCGGATCGGGACCGGTAACGATCCCATTTGCCGCAGGCGCGCAACCACCTCCGAACTGGTGCAGAAGAGCTGCCCCCCCTCTTGGATCAGCTCCAGGATGCGGGCCTTGGCGGCGAAGTAGGCGGCCTCGTCCCCATGATAGTCCAGATGATCCTGGGAGAAATTGGTCCAACCCGCGTTGCGGAGCGAAATCCCGTGCAATCGTTCCCGGTCGAGGCCATGGCTGCTGGCCTCCAGCGCAACCAGGTCATAGCGGCCCCGGTAGACGTGCAGCAGGCGGCGCAGCTCGATCTGGGGCGGAGAGGTGAAGCCGCTGTCCTGGACCACCGACTCGCCGTTCAGGGAAACCCCGAGGGTACCCACCGTGAGGACCCGCCGACCATGGGCCTGGAGCATGGATTCCAGGTACTTGACGGTGGTGGTCTTGCCGTCGGTCCCGGTGATGCCGATAAAACCATCGGCAATCGCCGCCAGGGGATAGAGGAGGTCGCAAAAGCGCCCGATGACCCTTGGCCAGTCTCCGGGACGGGTCACGAAGATCCCCTTGTCGGGCAGGGCCGGGAAGCAGTCGAGCATACGGTCGGTGACCAACACGGGGAAGGCGCCGTCGGCCAGATAGCGCCGGTAGAGCTCTTCATCGCTACGGTTGTCATCGTCATGGCGCTGGAAGAACAGGATCGAGCCCGGCCCGCAGGCATCGGCGCGCCATTGGATATCGGTGAGGGAAACGGAAGACGCCGGCTCCCGCCGCCAGGCGAATTCCGTAGTTGCGAGCAGCTTGGTCAGTGGATCGAGGGACATAGGCTTCCAAGTCCTCTTTTGGTGGAGGATAGGGATGCTATGTTATATCAACCCGCGCGGTCCGGCCCAGTGGTCAGAGTAGGGTCCGCTGTGCGGACCGACAGGATGGGCAAAGCCCGCGTAGGGCGGGACAGGCCAGGGATGGCCGTATCCCGCCGATCCCGAGATGGCGGGATACGCTACGCTATCCTGCCCTACGGTCCTGTCTCTTGTTGGGCGAGAATCGCAAATTCTTTGAACCACGGAGGCAGACACAGATAAACACGGATCACAATCCGTGTTTATCTGTGTCTGCCTCCGTGGTTCTTCGGTGCGGTTGGTCACGCCTCGTCGGTCTGAGGCGCAGCCTCGTTAGCTATGTATATAGGTCCCAAAATTTACCACTGACCGAAAAATAAGTGCCGAACCCTGGAACACCGGATCGGGCCTGCCTTGCGCGTGCTATGCTGTTTCCCTCCGAGCAATAGGGTTTTCAAGGAGTTGCCATGCTGACGAACCAGGCAATGGTGGCGGCGGTACTCGCCGTCGCCCTGGCGGTGATCTTTATCCTCGTCTTGCGCAGAAAAGCGCGTCTGCGCAAAGGCTTGTCGGGGGAGAACAAATCCCCGTCGGGACCGGGCCGGGTCGGCGGTGACGTCGGACTCGAGGACACGATGACCAGGGGCGGGCTCCACCTCGCCACGGAGGGAAGCGAGAGCGGCGGCGACCCACGAAGACTCGTCTCCCCATCCACCGAGGCCGCACAGGCCTACCGGATCGACCTCGACGGGGTCTCCGCGGGCGGTGCGCTCGCCGTCGCCATCCACCATACCCCCGAGCAGCTCCGCGGTCTGATGACCGACCAACGTCGGGAGCAGCGAACGCTCGCGGCCGAATTCACCGAGCTGCGAGACCGGCTCGGGGTTACGGACGCGGCGTTGCGCGCCTTCCTCGCCATCCTGGAGCGGGAGGTCCCGGCCGCGCACTGGTTGGCCCGCCTCTCGGAGATCGCGCTTCGCCACCAGCAGGCCCTGCGGCACCTGGCCGCCCTGGAGACCCGAGACCCCCAGGTGCGGACACTGATCGACCAGGCCCGAACCGCCATCGAGGCGGGCGACTATGGCGAGGCCGAAGGGTTGCTGGACCAGGCCGGGCAGCGGGAGCTGGCCGATATCCTGGTGGGGGAGGGACCACACCGGAAGGATCCGGCAAAAATCGCGGGGCAGCGCCGCGCCGCCGCCGCGCTCCGGGCCGAGCAAGCCGAGGTCCTGCTGATCCGGCTGCGCTACCGGAAGGCCGCCGAAGGATTCGCCGCCGCCGCCGAGCTGGTCCCCGACACCGAGCCCGACGCGCGGCTGACCTACCTGGAGCAGCGCGCCGGCGCGCTCTACCGCCAGGGCGACGAGCAGGGGGACAACCCGGCCCTGGAGGCGGCGATCCGGGCCTATCGTGATCTGCTCCGGGACCACGTCCGGGAGCGGGTGCCCCTGGATTGGGCCATGACCCAGAACAACCTGGGCAACGCCCTCTCGATCCTCGGGGAGCGGGAGGCGGGCACCGAGCACCTGGAGCAGGCCCTGGTCGCCTACCGCGCCGCCCTGGAGGAATACACCCGCGAGCAAGTGCCCCGACGGTGGGCGACCACCCAAAACAACCTGGGCGCCGCCCTCGGCACCCTCGGGGGCCGGGAGTCGGACCCCGGACGCCTGGAGGCGGCCGCGGTCGCCTACCGCGCCGCCCTGGAGGAATACACCCGGGAACGGGTACCCCTGGATTGGGCCAGGATCCAGAACAACCTGGGTAACGTCCTCTGGACCCTGGGGGAGCAGGCATCGGGCACCGGGCGCCTGGAAGAAGCGGTGGCCGCCTACCGCGCCGCCCTGGAGGAATATACCCGCGAGCGAGCGCCCCTGGATTGGGCCAGAACTCAGAACAACCTGGGCAACGCCCTGCGGAGCCTCGGGAAGTGCGAAGCGGGCACCGAGCACCTGGAAGAAGCGGTGGCCGCCTACCGCGCCGCCCTGGAGGAATACAGCCGGGAGCGCACCCCCCTGGACTGGGCCAGGACCCAGAACAACCTGGGCGCCGCCCTGCAAACCCTCGGCGAGCGGGAATCGGGCACCGCCCGTCTGCGGGAGGCGGTGGCCGCCTACCGCGCCGCCCTGCGGGAGAGAACCCGGGAGCGGGTGCCCCTGGACTGGGCCAGAACCTGGAACAACCTGGGCAATGCCCTGCGGACCCTCGGGGTACGGGAGCCGGGCACCGAGCGTCTGGGGGAAGCGGTCGCCGCCTACCATATCGCCTTGCGGGAAAGGACCCGCGAGCGGGTACCCCTCCAGTGGGCGAGCACCCAGAACAACCTGGGCAACACCCTGGGGATCCTCGGGGCCCGCGAAGCGGGCACCGAGCGCCTGGGAGGGGCCCGCACCTGCATCGAGAACGCCTGGCGGGTCGTCAAGGACGCGGGAATGGACCAGTATGACCGGGATTTCCGGCAACGCCTGGAGGTAATCGACCGACTCGTCGAGGCGCGCCGAACCGGGAAATAAGGCGGTGCTCCTAGTGCCCCGTTTCACCTTATTTTTCGCTCTCAGCGCGGCGAGAAGCGGCCAGCCGCGAGGCGCGTGAGCGCAG
>JAIZWN010000364.1 GCA_020443945.1 Candidatus Thiosymbion ectosymbiont of Robbea hypermnestra
GCCCCGGTCCTACCAGGCTGGCTACGGCCGAAAGCCCCTCGCCCCTGGCGGGAGAGGGGTGGCAGGGAGAGGGGGAACCAATGGCTTCACTTCGATCCGGTTAATGACTCCATACCAAGCAAAATCAATGGGTTGGTTTTTAGACAGCCTCTCAGAAAAACCACAAAGCATTCCAGTAAAATAAGGTGACATAGGATACTAACCAAGGCGTACATCTACTCGATCAAGAGTCACGGATCAAGACCTGACCCCTTTTCCGCTACTTCGCCGTCGTTCCGGGTGGGACCCCGGAACCTGCCGCCGTCCAGGGATGGCAACTCGAAGCAGGCAAGCGGGTTGAAGTTGGGCACGCCCCTTGAGCAAGGACCGTAGAGCGGGATAGCGTAGCGTATCCCGCCATCTCGGGATCTACGCGGGCTGTGTCCATTGCTTTCATCCGCAGATTACGCAGATTTCCACGGATTAAAAATAGAAATAATCTGCGAAAATCTGCGCAATCTGTGGACAACCGGTTTGTGCGCTGCACAAAAACATTTTTGTCTCTTGTTGGGCGGGAATCGCAAATTCTTTGAACCACGGATGAACACGGATAAACACAGATCACAATCCGTGTTTGTCCGTGTCCATCGGTGGTTCTTCAGAGAGGAAATGGGGTCAGGTCTTGATCCGTGACTCTTGTAAGGCACACATCAAGACCTGACCCCCTTTTCCGCGAACCATTTTGCCGCCGCACGCCAAAACAAAACCGGCTATCCTTCCCCCACCCCAGCCAGGTAGGATGGGCAAAGCGAGCGCCCGGCAGGCCGGTCGAGCATTCCGGCCAAGCCACATCGGCCCCCAAACCCCGGCGACCCGTCGGACACCCACAGCGCCGCGTGCCCATCAATTCACGAAGACAGCCGCCCATGCCCAAGCTCTTTCTCTCCCACAGCACCCAGGACAAGGATTTCGCCCGTGCGCTCCAACAGGCCCTCGACGCTCTCGACCAGGACGTCTGGCTCGACTCCCGGGAGCTGCGCGGCGGCGATCCCCTGGAATCCACCATCCGGCAGGCCATCGCGGAGGCATCGGCCTACGCGGTCCTGGTCAGTTCCGCCGCCCTCCAATCCCAATGGGTCGGCAAGGAGCTGCGCCACGCCCTGCAAGTCCAGAAACAACGCGGCAACCAGGCATTCCCCATCCTTCCCCTCGGCCTCGACGGCGCCGAGCTGGGCGCCTTCGCCGCCTACTTCGACGAAGAACCCCGCACCATCCCCGTCAGCCGCGCCGCCGGCGGGGTCGAGCAGGCCCTGGACCCCATCCTGGTCGCCCTGGGCCAGCGCCTCCCGGCCGATCCGGAACCCACCCCCCAACCCCGGACCGAACCCCTGGAGGAGCTGGTACTCCGGCTCACCGACCTCGGTTTCCACGACCCGGAGCCGGATGAGCATGGAAAAACAGGCGTGCGCCGCGCCCACGCCCGCGCCCAGCTGACCTACGAGCCGGCCACCCTGGGCCGATGGAGCATCCGGAGCGACCGGGACTGGCGACTGACGGCGCCCCTGGGCCCCATCGAGACCGAGGACCTGCGCTGGTATCTGGAGAAATACGCCGTCTGGCCCAGCGATCTCTACCGGGACCGGGTAGACCGGATCGAGCAGGCCCTCGTCACCTGGGGGCGGGCACTCTACCAGGCCGCCCTGCCTGCCGAACACACCGCCAACGTCCTGCATGCCTGGGCGCGCATCGACGACCGGGCCGAGCGCCGCTTCTCCGTCCTGATCGACCCCACGCCACTGGCCGGCAGCTCCGAGGAAACCGCGCAAACCACCCGCGAGGCCGCCACCGCCCTGCTCGGCCTGCCCTGGGAGCTACTGCACGACGGCCAGGGCTTCCTGTTCCAGGGCGCCCGGCCCACCCGCGTGCGCCGCCGCCTGCCCAACACCCGTGTATTCAATGCCCATCCGGTAGCCACCCCCATCCGCATCCTCCTGATCACCGCCCGCCCGGAGGACGACGCCTGCGCCTACCTCGACCACCGCGCCGGCGCCCTGCCCCTGGTGGAGGCCATGGAGACACTGGGCGGCCAGGTCGCCATCGAGCGCCTCGAGCCCCCCACCCTGCCCGCCCTGCACCAAGCCCTGAAAGACGCCAACGAGGCCGAGACCCCCTACCATGTAGTCCACTTCGACGGCCATGGCGTCTACGACCGCCGGGTCGGCCTCGGCGGGCTCTGTTTCGAGGACCCACAGGACAGCCACCGGCTCGAACGCCGCCGCCACCAGACCATCTACACGAACGAGCTGGGCCCCCTGCAGCAGGACCATCGCATCATCGTAAGGCGCGACGATGAGAGGGGGCCGGGCAGTGACGAGCTGGGCCCCCTGCTGCGGGACCATCGCATCCCCCTCGTCTTCCTGGATGCCTGCCAGGGCGCCCAGGCCGACCGGGCCTCGGAATCCGTCGCCTCCGAGCTCCTCAAGGTCGGCGTCGCCTCCGTGGTCGCCATGAGCCACAGCGTTCTGGTAGAGACCGCCCGGCGCTTCGTCGCCGCCTTCTACGCCGCGCTGGCCGCGGGCGCGCGGGTAGGCGCCGCCATGCTCGCCGGCCAGTGCGCCCTCGCGGCAGACGACCGGCGCGGCCGGCGCATCGGCGGCGACGCGCTCCGGCTCCGGGACTGGTTCGTGCCCGTCCTCTTCCAGGAACAGGACGACCCCCAGCTCTTCACCAAAACACCCAGCGACCAGACCCGGTCGGACATTGATCGCCTGCGCGCGGCCCGGCTCGGCGAACTGCCGGCGGAACCGGCCACCGGCTTCATAGGCCGCAGCCGGGAGCTGCTGGCCCTGGAACGCCTGCTGCGCCGCGAGCCCTACGCCCTCATCCGCGGCCAGGGCGGCGAGGGCAAAACCGCCTTGGCCGTCGAGCTGGCCCGCTGGCTGGTGCGCTCCCACCAGCTCCGCCGCGCCGCCTTCGTCTCGGTGGAAACCCATACCCACCTGGACGCCGTGCTGGACGCCCTCGGCCACCAGCTTGTCGGCCGGGACTACTCCGTCGCCAAATTCCCGGACCGGGACCGGGCCATCCGCCCCCTCGAACGCGCGCTGGCGGAGCAATCCACCCTGCTGATTCTAGACAACCTGGAAAGCCTCCTGCCGCCGCCCTACATCCGGGAGACCCGGCCCCAGGCCCTGGACGAAGAAGCAAATCGGGCGCTCGCGGACATCCTGGCCCTCGGCCAACGGCTCAATAATCAGGGCCGGACCCGGCTCGTCCTTACCAGCCGGGAAAATCTACCGCCGCCCTTCGCCGCCCCGGCCAACCGCCGCGAGCTGCACCGGCTGGCGCCCGAGGACGCCATCCGCCTGGTGGAGCGCACCCTGGACCAAGCCGCCACGGACGTCCAAGCCGAGCGGGAGGCCATCGAGAGGCTGGTGGACACCGTCCAGGGCCACGCCCGCACCCTGGCCCTACTGGCCCCCAGCCTGCGGGCCCAAGGCGTCGAGGCGACCCGGCAATCCCTGGCGGAGCTCATGGCCGAGATGGAGCGCCGCCACCCCGGCGAGCGGGAGCACTCCCTCTTCGCCGGCATCGCCCTCTCCCTGGGCCGGCTCTCCCCGGAGAGCCGGGAGCGGGCGCGGGTACTGGCCCTGTTCCACGGCGGGGCCAGTCTGGCAGTGCTGCGCGCGATGATGGAATGGGAAATGGCGGATGTGGATGCGCTGGCAAAGGCGCTGATCGAGACCGGCCTGGCGACGCCGCATGACTATGCTCACATCGCGCTCCATCCCGCCCTCGGCCCCTCTCTGCGCCGGCAGTTGGATCCCGCCGAGCAGACGGGGTTGACCGACCGTTGGCGCCGAGCCATGGGATCCTATGTCGCGTTTCTCGTTGAGCAGCAACATGAAAAAACCGAGCTGGCGGCCACGCTGACCCGGCTGGAGCTGCCCAACCTGCTCGTACTCCTGGAGCAAACCCGAAACGCCGAGGACCCGGCGGCGACCATCGATCTCACCACCCGTCTCCATAGCCTGCTGCAGAATGTGGGCAAGCCGCGCTTGCTGGCACGGCTGGGCGAGATCCGCGACGCCGCGGCAAAATCCCTGGGCACGGACTGGAGCCATGCCGCCTTCGAGGCCCACCGAACCCGCATCGAGCAAGAACTTGCCGAAGGACGTCCGCAGAAGGCCCTCGCCGGGGCGCGGGAGCTGCTCCAACGCGCCCGCTCGGCGGGCAAAGCCGCCTATGCCGAGGCCGACTACGATCGGGCCATGGCCTGTCTCTTGCTGGCCCAGATATTGGCGGCCACCGGCAGCCCGGAAGCGGCCCTGCCCCTGCTGGACGAGGCCCAAGCGGACTTCGAATCCGTCGCCCGCGAGCGCAGCAGCAAATCGGCCGAGGGCATGGTGTCCCTTTGTCTTACCGAACGCGGCGACTGTCTTCGGGCTCTGGGCCGACTCGAGGCCGCCGCCGATGCCTACCAGGCGGCCATCGAGCGTGCCGAGAAACGCGACGACGAGCGCGCTGTCGCGGTCGGCAAGGGCCAGCTCGGCACCGTCCATTTGCAGCAGCACCGCTACCCGGAGGCATTGGCGGCCTATGAAGAGGCCCGTGAACGCTTCACCCGGCTGGGGGAGCCAGGTACCGTCGCCGGCGTTTGGCACCAGACCGGTATGGCCTGCCAAGAGGCCGGCCAGCCGGAAGCGGCGGAGGCGGCCTATCAGCAAGCCCTGGCAGCCTGGGTCCGGCTCGACAATCCGGCCAATCAGGCGAACACACTCCTGCAATTGGGAAATCTGTACGATGACTCGCTCGACCGTCTCGAGGAGGCGGTCATCCACTACCAACAAGCGGCGGATCTCTTTGCCAAAGCTAGCGATCTGGCCGGTGAGGGCCGTGCGAGAAACAATCTCGGCGAGAGCTTACGTCGGCTCGGGCGGCTCGACGACGCCCGTCGGGAGACCCAAAGGGCAATCGAGTGCAAATCCCCCTTCGGCCATGCGGCCACGCCCTGGACGGCTTGGGGCATCCTGGCCGAGATCGAGCGGGACGCGGGCAATCCCGAAGCCGCGACCGCGGCCAGAGACAAGGCAATTGCCGCCTACCTGGCCTACCGCCGTGCCGGCGGCGAGAACCACGATGGCCCCGGCCGGCTCGCCCTCGCCGTGACCCAGGCGCTCCGGGCCGACAACCCGGTGGCCGCCAAAGCCCTGCTCGAGCAAGTCGCCGCCGCCCCCGAGCTTTCCGACCAGCTCCGTCCCTTCGTCTCCGCCCTCCAGGCCATCGTTGCCGGCCGCCGCGACCCCGCACTCGCCGCCGACCCGAACCTGAGCTACGACATGGCCGCCGAACTCCAGCTCCTCCTCGAAACCCCACCCCCCACCCCCTAGGGGGCGTTCTCAATTCTCACACAAAGACACCAAGCCACAAAGGGATCGTGGGTCATGGGTAAGGTGCCCGTTG
>JAIZWN010000365.1 GCA_020443945.1 Candidatus Thiosymbion ectosymbiont of Robbea hypermnestra
TTCCCCCTCTCCCTGCCACCCCTCTCCCGCCAGGGGCGAGGGGCTTTCGGCCGTAGCCAGCCTGGTAGGACCGGGGCCGACCTGGACCGCGTGGCATGGCTTGAGTTTCTAGGCAGCCTTTCAATGCCCGTGGTGGCAGAAGACCTCGCGCATCATGCCGACCAGCTGCAGGGTACGGGCATCGCTGACCCGGTAGTACACCCGGTTGGCGTCCTTGCGCGCGGCCAGGATCCCCTTATCCCGCAGAATGGCCAGGTGTTGGGAGATATTGCTCTGCGAGGTGCCCACGTAATCCACGATCTGCTGGACGCTGACCTCCTGACCGCCGAGGGTGCACAGGATCTTCAGGCGCAGAGGGTGCGACATCGCCTTGAGCGAGCGGGACGCGCGTTCGATGTCGTCATCGTCGGCGAACAGGCCATCGGGCGCACCCTGTGCGTCCGGACCCTGCGTATCCGGGGTATGAAGTACGGGGTTTGCCGGGTGGCCGGGATCACCTACCATAAAAGTATGCCCTTCAAGTATCATCAACTCATAATACAATAATAAACTTTTTCAGGGATCGAATCTTCAACCGTTCCCTTAAGTTGCGAACCCCGATGAAATCCCCGCCCGTCACGGGCGGTCGCGCCCGGATGTATCCCATGCCCCCTTGGTTTTCGCGCCCTGAGCCCCGGCATTTCCTGCCCGCCGCCGTCCTGCTGGCGTCGATCGCGGCGCCGGCGGGGGCGAAAGACGACGCCATCGAGACCCACAAGCGCAATCTGGCCGATACCGAGCAACATGTGCGGGATCTGGAGCAGAATCTGGCGGCGCGCCGCGAGCGCCGGCAAAAGCTCCGGGCGGAGATCGAACGTCATGAGCGGAAAATCGCCGAACTGGCCCGGGCGGGACATCGGTTGGCGAAGACGGTCGGTAAGCAGGAACGGATTCTGGGGGGGCTCCGCGACCGCCTGACGGCGGAGCGCGTGGCCCTGGAGCGCGAACGTACCGCTCTGGCAAACCAGCTGCGTGCCGCATACGCCTTGGGACAGAGGAACTCCCTGCGGATTCTGCTCGGCCAGGAGGACTCGCATCGCCTGAGCCGGATCATGGCGTACTACGGCTTCCTCAACCGCTCCCGCCTCCAGCGCATCCGGACCGTCACCCAACGCGCCCAAAGGCTCGATGAGTTGACGCGGGAGGCGGCGGAGGAAAAGACGCGGCTCGTCTCTCTGGCCCGGCAACAAAAGGAAACCCGGACCCGCCTGGTGGCGGCGCAACGGGAGCGCACTGGGCTTCTGACCTCCCTGGAGCGGACCATCGCCACCCGGGCCGAGCGCGTCGAGGATCTGCGCGGGCAGGTCCGGGAGATGCGCCGGCTGCTGGAGCAGCTCGAACAACAGGCCCGGATCCTGCCCGAGGCGAACCTGCGTCAGGAGCCGCTCCGCCGGCTGCGCGGGCGTCTGGCCTGGCCGCTTACCGGCGCCTCGCTGCTGTCGCGCTACGGCAACCCCAAGAAAGACGGTATCCGGCGCTGGGACGGCGTCGTCCTGGCGGCAAAAGAAGGCACCGAGGTACGGGCGATCCATGGCGGCCAAGTGGCCTACGCGGATTGGCTGCGCGGTTTCGGGCTCTTACTCATCATCGCCCACGACGACGACTACATGACGCTTTACGGCTACAATCAAACCCTGCTCAAGGAACCGGGGGAATGGGTCGGCGCCGGCGAAACAATCGCGCTGAGCGGCAGCAGCGGCGGCCGCTCGTCGCCGGGACTCTACTTCGCCATCCGCTACCGCGGCCGCCCCCTGAACCCCGAGCGGTGGTTGGCGGCCCGTGGTCGATAATCAGTGACTGAAATCCATGAAAAATCTATCCCGATCGCTTGCGACCTTTACCATCGGCCTGCTCTTTGTCGCCGCCGGCGGCTATCTCGGAGCGGTCCTCGCCGAGGAAAAAAACGCGCACGAGAAGCTGCCCTTGAAGGAGCTGCGCGCCTTTACCGAGGTCTTCGGGCGCATCAAGAGCGAATATGTGGAGCCGGTGGACGATAAGAAACTGCTCGAGGACGCTATCCGCGGCATGCTCTCCGGGCTCGACCCCCACTCCTTCTACCTGGACCGGGAGGAATACCGCGACATGCAGGTCGATACCAGCGGCGAGTTCGGGGGCCTGGGGATAGAGATCGGGATGGAAAAGGAGCTCGTCAAGGTGATCGCCCCGATCGACGACACCCCCGCCGCCCGCGCCGGCATCCGGGCCGAGGACCTGATCGTGCGGATCGACGGCAAGCCGACCAAGGGCATGAGCCTGAACGAAGCCGTCAATATCATGCGCGGCAAACCCGGCACGCGAATCACCCTGACCATCTCACGCAAAGGCGTGGACCAGCCGTTCAACCTGGAGCTGGAGCGGGCCATCATCCAGGTCGCGAGCGTCAAGAGCCGAACCCTCGAGCCGGGTTACGGCTATGTGCGGATTTCCCACTTCCAGGCGCGCACCCCCAAGGATCTGCTCTCGGCCCTGGACGGGCTCCGGGCGGAGAACGAGGGCGGGCTCAAGGGCCTGATTCTGGATCTGCGAAACAATCCGGGCGGCGTCCTCGACAGCGCCGTCGGCGTGAGCGACGCCTTCCTCGGCGAGGGGCTCATCGTCTACACCAAGGGTCGGGGCAAGGACGCGAACCTCCGATTCAAGGCCGGCCCGGACGACGTGCTCGAAGGCGCCCCCATCGTGGTGCTCGTCAACAACGGGTCCGCGTCGGCCTCGGAAATCGTCGCCGGGGCGCTCCAGGACCATAAACGCGCCATCGTGATGGGCGGCCCCACGTTCGGCAAGGGCTCGGTGCAGACCATTCTGTCGATAGACGACGCCACGGCGCTCAAGCTGACGACGGCAAGGTACTACACACCCTCCGGCCGTTCCATTCAGGTCCAGGGGATCGCGCCGGATATCGAATTGGTCCCAGGCAGGTTCGAGATTGCGAAGAAGGCGGGCGTCATGCCGTTGAAGGAGGCAAATCTGAACCGTCATCTGGATACGGGAGAACTCCCCGCCGGCGACGACCAGGCCGCGGACGATACAGTCGGGAGGGACAAGACCGAAGCGGACAAACGGCCCCTGGCCGCCGCCGACTATCCCCTCGGCGAGGCCCTGAACGTGCTCAAGGGCCTGAACATTCTGGGCCGTCGCGCCAAGGAGCCGGACTGATTCGTGGATCGTCGGAGCGTCCCTTCTTTCAGCCGTCAGCCGTGAAGGAATATACGTCTCGAAAGTTTACCACTACCGGCAATTTTTCAAGGTCCCCATAAAACCCGACCGACGAGACAATCGAGAGCTTGATGGAACTAAAAGAAGGGTATATCGAAGACTTCATCAGTGGTGCCGCCGTGCGGGCCACTTCCGAGGAAGTGGAAGCCATTCAAATATTCTCGAAGATGCTGGTCGATGATTACGGGTATCCAAAAGAGCTGATTCAAACCCGCCCACAATGGCGGGTCAAGGCTCGGCCATCTGATACCAAAAAGGAGTATCCGGTTGACATAGCCGTATTCTCCGAAAGAGAACACCGTGATAATAATGTCAGCATCATTGTTGAATGTAAGAAAGCCAACCGCAAGGACGGCAGAACGCAGATCGAAGATTACCTGCGCTTCTCTACTGCCAGGATTGGTGTATGGTTCAATGGTAATGAGAAGCTTTTCTTGAAGAAATGTGAAGAGAGAGGCAGGGTTATTTTCGAGATTCTTCCGAACCTCCCCAAGCACGGAGAAAGACTCGAAGACATTGGCCTTTATAAGCGAAAGGATTTAAAGATAGCACACAATCTCAAGAGTGTATTCAGAACGATCAGGAATTACCTGGCTGCAAATGCGGTTGGTATTACCCGCGATGAGGTGTTTGCGCAGCAAATCATCAATCTGATTTTCTGTAAAATTTACGATGAACGCTTTACCAAGCCTGGAGACACGGTAAAGTTTCGTTCGGGTTTTGGCGAGACATCGAGCGATGTACGGGTGCGGATTCAAGAAATATTCGACCATGTTAAAGGCAAATATTCCGACGTAATCGGTAAATCAGATCGGATTCTTCTTGATGATCAAACCCTGGTATATGCAGTTGGAGAACTTCAGCTGTATTGCCTGATCGATAGCGAAAGGGATGCTATTGCTGATGCATTTGAAACCTTCATTGGCCCTTCATTAAAAGGAGGACAGGGGCAGTTCTTCACTCCAAGAAACGTAGTCAAACTGCTGGTGGAGATGGTGAACCCATCAACGGACGATAAAGTGATAGACCCTGCCTGCGGCAGCGGTGGCTTTCTTGTCGAAGCCCTTCGTGGTGTGTGGAAAAAGATCGAAGAGCGCGGGGCACGGTATGGATGGCCGGACTCCGAGATTGCTTACGAGAAACAGGAAATTGCCATCAAAAATTTCCGAGGCATCGATAAAGATAATTTTCTCTCCAAAGTTGCCAAGGCATACATGGCAATCATCGGTGATGGTAGAAGTGGTGTGTTCTGTGAAAATGGACTCGAGGCTCCGAGTAATTGGAAAAGCATCACCAGAAATCACATTCAACCCGGGGCATTCGACGTAGTCATCACGAATCCCCCGTTCGGCAAGAAATTGAAGATCGACGATACCGCGATTCTAAGCTCCTTCGGTCTCGGTCATAAGTGGAAGTTGGACCGGTCGAATCATCTGTATGAGAATACGAACACACTACATACGGGGCAGGCGCCACAAATCCTTTTCATAGAGCGTTGCCTCCAACTTCTGAAGGCAGGAGGCCGACTTGGTATCATTGCCCCGGAAAGCATGTTCTGTAACCCTTCTCATCGATATATCGTTCAATACATCAAGTCGGTTGCTAGAATAAGAGCGGTTATTTCGCTTCCGGAAGAATTATTTCAACCGCATACGCATGCCAAAACCTGCGCAGTAGTCATAGAGAAAAAGAAAACGGATACCGACGAAGGTCATGAGATTTTTATGGGTATAGCCAAGTGGTGTGGTCACGATTCACGCGGGCTTCCCATCCCACATGATGATGTGCCCAAGATACTTGAAAAGTTCATACAATATCAAAACGATGGCAGCCTTCAATATGATCATTTAGGTTTTGTTATCAATGAGAAAGATATAACGGATAATATTTATCTTCCCAAGTATTACAACCCCGAAATTTCTCAAAAGCTCGATACTCTGAAATCGACCCATGACCTGCTGATGTTCGGTGACTTGGTGAAAAAGAAAATTCTCAACCTTGCAACCGGACATGAAGTTGGGAAATTGGCTTACGGTACCGGACATATCCCTTTTATAAGAACATCTGAAATTGCCAATTGGGAAATCAAGCTCGACCCTAAACACGGTGTGTCAGGGGCCGTTTATGATGAATTAAAAACGAAACAGGATGTTCGAGAAAACGATATTCTGATGGTGCGTGACGGAACCTATCTTGTAGGAACCTGTGGTTTGGTCACGAAATATGATGTTAAAATCGTTTATCAAAGTCATATTTATAAAATACGTTCGAACAAGCCGGATGTTCTTCATCCATTACTTCTCTTAGCCGTACTAACAAGCCCGATCGTCAAGACTCAAATAGCATCCAAGCGGTTTACTCAGGACATTATCGATACGCTCGGAGTAAGAATCAATGAGCTTATCTTGCCTATACCGAAGGATGAGGGAACCAAAAATAGGGTCATAGAGAACGTTCGATCAGTAATAGAATATAAGAATATGGCCAGGGAAATAGCGAAAAAAACAATTATCAGTGTGGCCCCAATAGGCGAAGATGATGAAGAAAGTGATTTTCTCACCATGTCAAAGTAGCGATTCAGCTAATAAAATGCGACACTTGGATGGCGGCTCCATCATGCTTCATTGCCGTTGGCAAGCTCAATCGTTATCAGGACATCTTGAAAAATTCGAGATCCCCATCGGTGGTCGTCAGGTAATCAAGAGCAATCCGTATCTACCGAAGAGGAGATGAGTATGAAACGGGTATTGATTCCCCTCGCCGAGGGGTGTGAGGAGCTGGAGGCGGTCACCGTCATCGACCTGTTACGGCGCGCCGAAATCGAGGTAGTCACGGCCGGCCTGGCGGAGGGTCCGGTACGCGCGAGTCGCAACACGGTGCTGGTGCCGGACACCTTGCTGGAAGCGGTCATGGACCAGGGGTTCGACATGATCGTCCTGCCCGGCGGGCTTCCGGGGGCCCAGCATCTGGACCAGGACGAGCGCGTTCACACGCTGCTCCGGCGCCAGCGGGCCGCGGACCGCTTCACCGCCGCCATCTGCGCCGCCCCCAAGGTGCTCGCCGGTGCCGGCCTGCTCGACGGCAAATCCGCCACCGGTTATCCGGGGGTTATCACGCTGGACGACTTTCCGGGGATCCGCCTGGTCGATGCCCCGGTCGCCGTGGATGGAAAGCTAATCACCTCCCGCGGGCCCGGTACCGCCATGGATTTTGCGTTGCAACTTATCGAGTCACTGGTCGGCAAGGCCAAGCGGGACGAGGTAGAGACCGCCTTGGTGCAGGAGCGATCCTGAGCGTACCCTAGGGCGGGAAAGCGGAGCGCATCCCGCCGCATCGGGTAGTGTTCCAATGTTGTTTCCCTTTCTCAGCCTGGTCTCTCTTGGTGTCTTGGTGTGATATTCGACGTGATTCAGGGAGACATCTTATCGCTTGGAAATTTACCACTACCCAACAAGAACCAGTTTTTTCGCTCTCAGCCAGTCTGGAATTTTAAAGACTGTCTAAGAACTAACTAACCTGTAGGGTGGGCTGTGCCCACCAAATACTACGCTGATGAGATTGTGAAAGTATTCGCTGGCTTACCCGTAGGGTGCGCTCCTCGGCCTCGGAAGCACCAAAAGCGGCGTCCAGGCGCGTCATCGGCGTCCTCCGGCCCGCTGCGCG
>JAIZWN010000366.1 GCA_020443945.1 Candidatus Thiosymbion ectosymbiont of Robbea hypermnestra
CAGCGTGGGAGCAATTCCAGACGCTCCAGCGTCCTGAAATCCTGGCCGCTGGAGCGGCCCGATTGCGTTCCCACGCCAGAGCGTGGGAACGAGAGAAAGACCACGAGGCGTGACTAACCGCACCGATGAACCACCGAGGCAGACACGGATAAATACGGATTGTGATCTGTGTTTATCCGTGTCTATCCGTGGTTCAAAGAATTTGCGATTCCTGCCCAACAAGAGACAGAAATGTTTTTGTGCCGTGCAAAAACTTGACTCATTTGTAGGGAGTATAACCCCGGACCGCTCGCAGCCTCGGGGCCGGCGCATGCACCTCTCTGATCGCCCGCGCTGCCCCCGGAAGCAGGGTCTGGACGGCTGGAATTTGCCATCACGCCGGTCGATGCTTACGGTCCCGAGGCCCCTCTCCCGGGAGAGGGCGCCTCATATCCTGAGCGGTTCGGAAAACGGGAATCCGGCCGCTTTCTGTTAGAATCGATGGTCTTATGCTGCCACCGGTCGACATCACGCACATTGCCGCGGAGATCCGCATGCACGGGGCGGAGTTTCGTGAGGTCCAGGAGGAGCTCGGCGGCGCGCCGGACCCGGAGCCGCAGGTCCTGCTGCAAGCCCTGAGCGATCTCTTCGATCACCTGCGCCGCCTTGAGGACGAGATACCGAACCCGACGGCCCAGGATGGCCCCATGCCACCGGCAGGCGCGGACCTGCGCCGCCTGGGCGACTATGGCATCGATCTGCTGGCCCGCTTGGCCGCCCTCGCCGGCGCCCTGCCGACGCCCCACCAGGCGCACGCCATCGAGGAGCTGGCGCTGCCCTTCGCCTGCTGGATCGCCCGCCGCGGCGGCGAGCTCGGCTATCTGGAGCCGGTGGTCGACGGCGCGGCCCATCTGGCCAATCGCCTGCGGCAGCCGGCCGAGCTGGAACAGCTCTGCGGCCTGCTCACGGAAATCATCGAGGCCGCCGATCCCCGATTCTCCCAGGACATGACCTCCGTGGACCCGAACCGTCCCTGGCGCATCCTGCTGCTCAATCGCGCCATCGTGGCCACCCGCAGCCAGCGACCGGCCCTGATGGAAGTGGCCTTCGAGGCCATCCTCGAATACCTGCCCGACGAGGCGCCCGCCTTCTTCCGTGAAGGCATGGAGCAGATGGCGGCCTTGCATTACCCGCCCCAGGTCCATGACCTGATGCAGCGCTTCCACCAACAATGCTCCGGGCAGCGCACACTGCACTAGTACCCCATGAAGCTCCTCGTCGATTTCTTTCCGGTCCTGCTCTTCTTCCTGGCCTACAAGGTCTACGACATCTATGTGGCGACGGCGGTGGCGATTGCCGCCTCGGCGCTCCAGGTCGGCTGGTTCCGGCTCAAATACCGCCGTACCGAGACCATGCACCTGGTCACCCTCGGCCTGCTCGTGGTGTTCGGCGGGCTCACCATTCTGCTGCAAGACCGCGCCTTCATCATGTGGAAGCCCTCCATCGTCAACTGGCTGTTCGCGGCCGTCTTCCTGGGCAGCCACTTCATCGGCGAGCGCCCGCTCATCGAGCGCATGATGGGCCATGCGGTCCGGCTCCCGAGCCGCATCTGGCGCCGCCTGAATCTGATGTGGTCCGGCTTCTTCATCGCCGTCGGGTTGGCGAACCTCTACGTGGCCGGGCAATTCTTCACCGCCGAGCAGGCATTGATCGCCGCCTCCGGCCAAACGGCCATCGATCTGGCCGCCTGCGGCGAGGTATTCTCCCAGGAGCTGCTCGATCTGTGCCTCACCGCCCGGTCGCGGGAGGAGGCCTGGGTCGATTTCAAGCTCTTCGGCATAATGGGACTCACCATCGCCTTCGTCATCGCCCAGGGCTTCTATCTGGCCCGCCACATCCCGAACGCCACCGATCTTTAAGGAGACCGACTGACATGTACTACGCCATCCTCGCCGAAGACCGGGCGGACAGCCTGGAAACCCGACTCCAGGCACGTCCGGCGCACCTGGACCGGCTACAACAGCTGCAAGACGCGGGCCGGCTGCTGCTGGCGGGCCCGCATCCGGCCATCGACAGCGAAGAGCCGGGAGCCGCCGGCTTTACCGGCTCCCTGATCGTCGCCGAGTTCCCCGATCTCGAGACCGCCCGCGCCTGGGCCGATGCCGATCCCTATGTCGCCGCCGGGGTGTTCACAAAGGTCACGGTCAAACCCTTTCGCAAGGTCCTCCCGCAGTAACACCCGGACCCCATTCAAGACAAAATGATGTACTAGCGAAGCTTTGCCTTAAGACCACGAGGCGTGACCAACCGCACCGAAGAACCACGGATGAACACGGATAGACACGGATTGTGATCTGTGTCCATCCGTGTTTATCCGTGGTTCAAAGAATTTGCGATTCCCGCCCAACAAGAGACAGAACTGTTTTTGTGCAGCGCACC
>JAIZWN010000367.1 GCA_020443945.1 Candidatus Thiosymbion ectosymbiont of Robbea hypermnestra
CCAGACGAAAGGGGCGGGAACGGATAGGCCAAATCTAAGGACACGGGAAACCTGTCCTCTACTCTACTGTGAGAAAATGGGGTCAGGTCTTGACCCGTGACCCTATTTCCAGAGGCTCGGTATCTTCCGCGGCCGACGCAAACAGGCGATAGCGGGCCTGCCCGGTCGCGATCTGTTCCCCTCCTTTGGTCTGGTTGAGCAAGGCTATGTCGAAGGCGCAGGATTTGGCGCTGACCACGGAGAGCCTGGCAATGGCCTCCAGGGTATCCCCCGGCATGGCCTCGCCCAGATGATCGAGCCGGAAGGCGGTGGCGAAAAAGCCCCCGGGGCCGGTTCCCATCTCATGGAGGGCCCGCCGACAGGCCCGCTCCGCCAGGGTTGCGGCGTGGGAAAAGTAGATGTTGCCCACGTAGTTGGCGTGGGTCTCATCGGTCTCCAGCCGGAGGCGGGCGGCGCCGTGCTCGTCCCCGGAACCCGGCCCCTTGGAATCCTGGCGCCGCCAATGGATCGCCTCCTCCATCGGTTCCTCCGGCAGATGCCCCAACGGGGGCGTGAATGGCCCGGCGTCAGGGCCCGGCGAGCGCCTGGCGATGAAGTCGGCGAAAAAGGCCGGGAAGGGTTCCACCGTGACATGGCCTGCCGGTCCCACAGCGACCCAGGTCAGGCGTTGCGCGCCTTGGGCAAGGATACGATGTGGCGCGCCGTCGAGTCCGGTCTGTGCCCATTGGAAACCGAGCTCGAAGGTCGATGGATGGGTGCTCAGCACTCGCTCCAGCCAGACCCAGACCCGCAGCGGGGTGGAGAATCGGATTGGCCGCTCGATGCGCACCCAGGTGCCGTTGGTGACCATTCCCTTGCCGCCCTGGTCGAAGGCATGGGCCAGCTCGGAGCGGATATCGGACATGGCTTCCTCGCGCAAGGTCCCCATCCAGGTGAAGAAGACCGATGCGGTCGGGCTCTTCAGGGGCGGGAGCACTTCCTTGAAGGTCATCTCCAGAGGGCGCGTGTAGTGAGTGATCCGCGCGTCTTCGGCATGCCCGGTCAGCCGCGCCAGGGCAATCGCCGATGGGCCGGCGAGGACCAGATCGATGATCCCGGCAACGACCCGACCGCCGTCCAGGCGGAACCGGGGACCATCGTCGCCAATGTCGAGAAGGGTCACCTCCGCATCGGCGGCTCCCGCCTTGACTAACGCCTCGTGGATCGCCCAGACAATGGTGCCGGCCCGGTCGCCGTCATGGATCGCTGCCGCCAACTCCCGCCATAGCTGGGTCCGGTAGGTCGGCAACAGGTCTCCCCAGAGGCGGCGGTCCGACACGATGCGTTGCAGATCGCAGCCTACCCGACCATCCCCGCAGACGGTCAGCAGGCGCCCGGCGTCGTGGGCGATGGATACGTCCAGCTCTGGCCGGTCGACCAAGCGGGGTTTGCCGTCCGCCTCCCAGGTCAGGGCCGAGGCGGCGACCTTGAGCTCGGAGGCGATCTGAGACGCCGCTGCCGCCCGTCGCGTCTCCTGGTGCGAGTCGTCGACGGGACCCAAGGCGACCTTGAGCTCCGGCCTGTCCGCGTGCCCGGCCAACCAGTGTTCCAGGGCACTGGCGTCGGAGGCCATGGGATCGAACAGGGCATGTGCGTCCGCATGCATTTCGCGGTGTTCCAGGATGTCGGTCCGATACCCTTCGTAGCGGGCAACCGGCGCGCCACCGTCGGTATTCCAGGCCCGCACGCGGGCTATGTAGCCCGTCGGGGTCCGCTCGGTGATTTCGGCCTCCAGCGTCGTGGCGCCGGCCTCCCAGGCCGCCGGGTAGAAAACGACTTCATCGATGCCGGTCGGCAGACAACTGTCCTTGGGGACCAGCACCTGCACGCTCTGCAGCATGGCGTCGAGAAAACAGGTATCCGGCACCGCGGCATCGATCTCGGAACGCTCCCGGCGCGCCCCGAAACGGCCACGGCGGCGCACGTCGTCGGAGAGGTCGAGACCATGTACCCTCTCGATGCGTTGAAACCTGGACCCCTGGAACAGGATGGAAGCGTAGAGATGGACGCCGACCTCGGTGGGAACCGGTTTCCAGTCCGTCCCTGTCTCGCCTGACCTATTGAACAGTGCGTTGGCCGGCCCCCGCGCGTCGGCCTCGGGCGCGCCGACCCGGCACCGGGCGCTGAAGGCGGGATGCGCCTTCGCGGTCCCCGGAGCGCCGATGGATCCCGACCACTCGTCCGTTTCGCCGCGGCGGACATCCAGCTCGATCGTCGTATCCCCCTGGTGGGCGGCGACGATGGCGCGCGCAATCACCAGGCCCTGGAACCGAGTGACTACCCCGCCGCCCGCCAGGAGACGGGCCCCGGCGCCTATTGCGCGTAGCGCCTCGACGGTTGCGAACAGCAGCGAGCCGCGGAAATCGTGGTCGATCAGCCAGGTATCCCGTTCGGGGTTCAGGGAGGGCCGGGAAACCAGGGCCACGCCGGGCTCGTGGACCACCCGGTCGTCCACATAGGGCAAGCCGGATGCCGCGTCGGTGCCCAGGGCCCGCCGCCAGGTCGGCAGCCCGTGCATCGGCGCCGCGACAACCAATGGAATCGGAACCTCCGGTTGACCGCAGCAGGTCAGGAACCACCGGGTGCCGGCAGCGACGGGGATCGCCGCGACCTTCTGCCGCTCCAAGGTAGCCAGGACGTCGAGCTTGGCGCCCATCCCGACCTCGGACCAAACGCTGAAGGCGGGACAGGCAACCTGGATCCGCGGGTGAGCGGCCTTCAATTCCAGAAGGGTTTCCGCCATCGCCTCGTTTGCCAACGCATAACCGCTGTTTCCCCGCATACCCACGGCCCCGATGACCGAGCCGAAGGCAATGCAGAGCTTCAGGCGCTCGACATCGATGGCCGCCAGGAGATTGGTCAGGCCGGTGACCTTGACGCTGTACTCCTGCTTCAGCACCGCGCGATCCAGTTGGGTCACCGGGGTCGGCGAATTGACCCCCGCGCCCTGTACAAGGCCGGCGATCTCGAAGGTCCCGATCCGGTCCCTCGCCCGTTGCAGAGCCGCGTTTACGGAGGCGGCGTCGGTCACATCGCACTGGAGATAAAACGCCTCCAGCCTGGCGTCGGTGATCCGCCGCAAGGTGCCCTCGACCTCGGCGCCTGGGGCCTCCTCGGGAGAGGTCCCGAGCAGCAAGGCGCGGGCGCCGGTCGCCCGCAGCAGGGCAATAGTACACTCGGCGGTAATCCCCTTCCCACCACCGGAGACCATCAATAGATCGCCGGCTTGCAGGGGGATGGCGGGGGCTGCCGGCGGCTCCCAGCGGTCGAGCCTCATGCGACCGCGGGAGCCATCCGCGCCGATCCGCAGGAGCCGCGCGCCGGGGTCGATCCGCGCGCATGCGGCCTGTTGAATGTCCGCCGTGGTTGCGGCCTCCACCGCGAGAATCGGCAACTCGGGCAGCTCCAAAGACAGGCTTTGGGCAACGCCGAAGACCGGAGCCAAGCCGGGGCCGGAGACCAAGAGCACGGACCCGGGGCGGGCGCCGGGTTCCGCCCCGAGCAGCGCGCCGAGGCGGGCAAAGAGGGTGCTCACCGCGTCCACCGCGGCGCGGGTTCCCGGCAAGACGATCAGACGAACCTGACCGCCATCGGGTGAACCGCCATCGGGTGAGTCGGGGGCCTGGGCGTTGTCATCGATCCGGGCCTGCACTCCAGCCGCCCCGAGACGCTCGGCAAGGCGGCCGGCCTCCGCGGCCCGATCGGACCCGCACAGGATCAAGGCCCGCTCGATCGGCGGCGAGGACGGGACGAGCTCCGTGTCCTCCCAGGTACGCAGATAACCGAGTACCGGCAGGTCCTTCGGCATCGGGACGGTCGTTACCGACGGCGGGGCCTCGACGCCGGCCTGGTCCTGCGTCTGCCTGCGCACGGCAACGGCGGCGATATCCCGAATCGGCATGGGACCGATTGTCAGCTCCTCGGGCAGATCGATGCCACGGGTGCCGAGTTCGGCCCGTACCTCCGAGATCTTGATGGAATCCAGGTTGAGGTCCCGCGCGAGCGACGCATCGGGGGAGATCATCTCCAGATCGTATCCGGTCTCCCGTGCTACCAGCTCACGCAGAATATCCTCGATAGGCGCCCCAGCCGCCCCAGCCGCCCCGACCGCGGAAGGCTCCGGCGTCCGGGTCCGCGCTTCGGGCGCCGACGCCTGCTCCCCGGGCGTCCCGATCTCGGCCGCCTCGATCAGCCCCGGATCGACACTGCCTCCCAGGGCGCACGGATTCTCGATGAACTTGCGCTCACTCGCCGGGACGAACGGACGCCAGTAACGCTCGGCGTAAAAGGTCTCCCAGTCAAACAGCGCCCCGGACACGAAGAGCTGGCCGATCGTGGTACAGAACCGAGCATCGCCGCCCGTCCCGCCGGGCTCCAGGGCGCAAATCGGCAGCCGGTTGCCGAGGGACCGGCGCGCCAATCCCGTCAGGACGGAGCCGGGACCGACTTCGACCAGGATATCGCAGGCCCCCGCCATGGAAACCACCGCTTCGCGAAAGCGCACCGGCGCCGTGATCTGACTTGCGGCATAGCGATAAGGATCGAACCGGGTCGGAGCGGGACCCCCGGAGACACCGGAGAAGATCGGCACACCGGCATCGCGCTCCTCCCCCTGAATGGCGGCCATGCGCCCGAGGGCATCGGCGACGGAGGCCATGTGTTTGGTATGAAATGCCTTGGACACGTCCAGTATGACCGCCTCGACCCCCCGTTCGTCGGAACGTTGCGCGAGAGCGGCGATGGCCTGCGGCTCCCCCGCCGCCACCACCTGATCGGATGCGTTATCGTTGGCGACGACGGCATATCCGGCGCCTTCCGCGACCATCCCTTGGGCGGTCTCCAGGCCGCACTTGAGCGCCAGCATGCTTCCCGACGGCACCGCTTCGCCCGCGCACTCCCGGGCCCGAACGCGAACCATATCGATGGCCTCGACCTCCGACAGAACGCGGGCCGCCACCATGGCGGTAATCTCGCCCAGGCTATGACCGACCACCGCGCTCGGGGTGATGCCCACCTGGCGCAGCCACTGAATCCATTGGAGACTCGTCATCACAATAGCCGGCTGGGCGACCCGGGTATCACGCAACGCCGTGGCCCAGCCCGCTATCACCTCGGGGCCATCCGCCCGTTCGACGGGGCGTTCGATAAACCCGGAAAGGCCCTGCGGCCCCAGATCGGCGAACCGCGCATCCCACCTGGCCCGTCTGGTGGCGGCCCAGCCCGCCCGCTTGACCAGCGTGCCCCCCATACCGACAAACTGAGACCCCTGGCCGGGGATCAGATAACCGATTCTCAGGGCGGGATTCGCCCGGCCAACCAGCGTGCCGGGAGGCGTCGCCGGAACCTCGTCCCCCGCATCTTCGAGGGCATCGACCAACGACGCGAGCCGGACCTGCAGCTGATCGACCGTTTCCGCCACCACGGCCACACGCCAGGGGCCGGCCCGGTCGCGCAAGGCGCCGGCAGCGGCCAGGTCCACCAGCTCGCCCTCCGCCATGCCCATAGATAAGTGCAGCAGCCCTTTCACTCGGGCCAGCAGACCGGAAAGATCATCGGCACTGGCGACGAACAACTCGGCGTCTTGAGCCGAGGCAAGCAGCATCTCGGCATCGCGTGTTTCCATATTGCGCTTGGGAATACCCTCGCTGGTGACGGCAATGTGGCAGTTGATGCCGCCAAAACCCGCGCCGGAAACCCCCGCTTTCAATCCGGTCTCGGGCGGCAGGCAATCCCCTTCGGCGATGGGATAAATGCGCGCCCCCGGAGTCCTGAAGGCATCCGCGGGCGTCCGAAGTCCCGCCAAAGGGGCGCGGACGCGCTGGTTCACCCCCAGCACGGCCTTGATAAGCCCGGCGGCGCCGGCCGCCGCCTTGGTATGTCCGACGAGGGTCTTGACGGAAGTCACCCCGGTACGGCGCAGATCGGAAGACTCGTCGCCGGCCGTTATCTCCAGGAAGCCGCCCAGCTCCTCCGGGTCCCCGACGGCCGTGCCCGTGCCATGGCCCTCGATAAAATCGAGGTCGGCGGCGCCGAAATCGGCGCGCTCATAGCAGCGGCGCATGGCCAGGGCCTGGCCGGTCGCCTTCGGCGCCGTGATGCCGCCGGAACCATCCGAAGAAATCCCCCAGCCCGCAATCCGCGCCCAGGGCTTAAGGCCGTGCCGCTCCATGTCCTGGCCGCGCATGAGGACTACCAGGCCGCAGCCCTCGCCGGGAAGGAAACCGGCGGAATCCTTGTCATAGACCCGCATCGATCCGGTAGTAAAGGCGCCTATACGGGCAAAACCGACCAATTCGAGTGGGTCCAGGCTGATATCCACCCCGCCGGCTATCACCATATCCAGGCGCCGGGCCGCGAGCGCCTCGCAAGCCGCGCTCACCGCCAGCAATGACGAAGCGCAGGCCCCGTCGACCACATAACCCCCGCCGTTGAGATCGAGGACATTGCAGATCCGCCCGGCGATGACATTAGAAAGCGCGCCCGCCAAGGTATCCTCGTTGGGCACGGGGAAAGCACCCTTAAAGCTCTGCTCGACCTCCCTGACGAGCGCGGCGAGCGCCGAGTCCCCAAGCCCCACCCGGGCGGCCCCATCCGCAATCGCGCGGCGTACATAGGGCCACCGCAGGCGCAGCAGGTTCGCCCGCGTCACCTCGCCGGTGAGAGAATTGCCCAGGATAACCCCCACCCGGTCACGCCCGACCGCGTCCAGATCGACGCCACTCTCCTCGATCGCCCTGATTGCGGTCGTAAGGGCCAGCCAATGAGTCGGGTCGGTTGCCTCAAATGCCGCCTTGGGCACGCGCTGAGCTTTCCAGTCGAACTCGAACCCCTCGATCAGCGCGGCGCGCTTGACATAGGTCTTATCCCGCTCGTCCCGGCGCTCGGAGCCGTACTCGTTCAACTGAAGCCGTCGCTCTGGGAATTCCCTGAAACCACAACGACGCGCCAAAACGGTCTCCCAAAACTCACCGAGATCCCTGGCCCCGGCGTAGACGGCTGCCATACCGGCCACGTAGATTTCTGCGTGTATCGACATTTGTAGTCTTCGGGTGTGTTCTGTTCGTGAGTGGCAGACGTCTGAAAAGCCGTCTTGCAAAAACTGGTAGTCCTAAAATCTGTAGGATGGGGCGCGAGACCACGCTAGGCTTTGCCTGTCCTATCATCCTATAGATCACA
>JAIZWN010000368.1 GCA_020443945.1 Candidatus Thiosymbion ectosymbiont of Robbea hypermnestra
CCAGACGAAAGGGGCGGGAACGGATAGGCCAAATCTAAGGACACGGGAAACCTGTCCTCTACTCTACTGTGAGAAAAAACGTTGAACATCACGCAGGATTTACCCTCTACCCACGGAAGAATTCTTGGTGGCTTGGTGTGAGAATACTGAAGGCGGTGACCCACCGACAAGTGTATGGGTTTGCTGCATTTGATTTTCGGGGGATTCGGTGAATTGAGAACGCCCCCTAGTGCCTCGTTTCGCCTTATTTTGCCGGACAGGAAACGCCCGACCCGAAGCTCCAGGCCTGGGGGCCGATTCTTCTGGAACGGCACAGAGGCCGTTCCTTACCCAACCTGAAACTCAAATGGGGTATAGGCGACGACAGTGCTAATTTGAAATCGGGAAGGGAACAGGTGAGGTGAATCGAATGACGACACGGGACATGATGGCGGATAGCGGCGGACATCTGAATGCGACCGCCGATCAGCGTTGGTTGGCCACCGCCTGGATGATGTTCGGGACCATTGCCCTGGCCCTGGCCGGGGTCTTTGCCATCCTGCTGGTCGTCGCGCGGGTGCCCGGTACCCAGGCCCTGTTCCCGACCCAGGATTTCTTCCGCGTCGCCCTGGTCGTCCACGTGGATCAATCGGTGCTGATCTGGTTTCTCGCCATCTCCGGTATGCTCTGGAGCCTGGCGGGCCGGGTCCCGCTGCAAACCGCGCGCATCGCCTTCGTCATCGCCGCCGCCGGCTGTCTGCTGGTCGCCGCCGCGCCCTTCCTGGGCGCTGGCGCCCCGCTGCTCAACAACTATGTGCCGGTGCTCGATCATCCCTGGTTCCTGGTAGCCCTGGGGCTGTTCGGGATCGGCATGCTGGTGCAGGTGGTCCTCTCGCTGGCGCGCCCCGCTGGCAGTCTGAATTTCGGCGATCCTCTGAAGATCGGCGCCCTCACCGCGGCCGCCGCCGCCTTGCTGGCGGGCGTCTCTCTGCTCTGGACCTGGGCAAATCTGAATCCGGCCTGGGAGGGCAAGGCCTATTACGAATATCTGTTCTGGGGGCCCGGTCACATCCTCCAGTTCGCCTATACCCAGATCATGCTGGTGGCCTGGATCTGGCTGGCCCGCGCCACGGACCGCCCCCTGCCCTTGTCCGATACCTGGTTGTCGGCTCTGCTGGTGCTCGGGGTCCTGCCCCTGCTCGCGGTGCCCCTGCTCCACGGCCTCTATGCGCCCGACTCGGCGGAGCTCCGCATCGCCTACACCAAGCTGATGCAATATGGCAACGCCCTGGCGCCGGTCTCCATCGGGCTACTCCTCACCCTATCGCTGATCCGCAACCGCGGGCGCAAGGTATCCCCACAGCAACGCCCGGTCTACAGCGCCCTCATGACTTCCCTGGTGCTCTTTGCCGCCGGGGGGCTGATCGGGATGGCGATCACCGGGGTGAATACCATCATCCCCGCCCATTACCACGGGTCCATCGTCGGTGTGACCCTGGCCCTGATGGGGCTGACCTATCATCTGCTGCCGGAGCTCGGCTTCAGTCGGCCGGAGGGCCGCATGGCCTGCTGGCAGGCCAGGATCTACGGCACCGGCCAACTGCTGCATATCGCGGGGCTCGCGATCTCCGGGGCCATGGGGATTCAGCGCAAGACCGCTGGCGCCGCCCAGGAGCTGGATGGACTGGCCAAGGCCTTCATGGGCCTTATGGGCCTGGGGGGGCTGGTCGCCATCGTGGGCGGGATCCTGTTCGTACTGGTGGTAATGCGCGCCTGCAGCCACCGGCCCGCCTAGTGCCCCGTTTCACCTTATTTTTCACCCTCTTAAGCCCCCCAACCGCGCCCAGGCGAGAGGAGAGCACCGAGCGAGAGAGCCACG
>JAIZWN010000369.1 GCA_020443945.1 Candidatus Thiosymbion ectosymbiont of Robbea hypermnestra
TGTAAATCCTGTCCTATTGGGGGTTTGCGACGCAGCTCGCGTTGAGCACTCGTGGTCTTAAGGCAAAGCCTCGCTAGTTATAGGCGATTTCTGCGTGCTGCGCCTTGGCGCGTTTGGGGGTTTAAGAGGATGTAAAATAAGGTGAAATGGGGTACAGGGCCCTCGGGTATTGTCATCTTCCTGGGGGAGTCATTCCGCCTTGCGCCGATCCTTACCGTCGAAGGCCGGAGAAAACACCGCGAAAGCAACGCTGGCTACGGGATCCATGTTTTCGGCCCAATGCAAGGTTCCCTTTGGAATGTGAATCACATCGCCGGGCAGCAAGGAAACCTCATGGTCCTTGAAATGAATCACCGAGGTTCCCGCAATGACCGAGACGGTCAGATTATGATGATCATGAAAATGCGGGAATTCCTTTCCTTTTAAACGAATCAGGTGGGTGCTCGAATCCGCGTTGCGATGAAGATGGCGGATGGCAATCTCCTTTTTGGTCTCATCCTCCGTCCACTCGGTGTGTTCATAAATTTTGTCGGGATAAATGAGCCTGACGGACTCCCTCGGCTGGCAAGCAACCAGGAACAGGCCGATAAGAAGATACAGGATTGATTTCATTGCAATTCTCCATCGGATAAACGACGCCCTTCGGCGCATCGGCTACGGCCCTGGAGTGTGGGGGCCAGAAAAAAACTATGTATGCAGGCTGCCAGGCAATCATTGATCGATAGCCCTACGCGGGCTTGGTGATGGGTTTCGGCGCGAGAAAAACCGTGCCAAAAACCACTCCTTATGCCCGCGCCTCTACCCATCCTAATGCCATTAAGTTAAGCCGTCATTCCGGCTTGGACGCCGGAATCTAGGGGGCGTTCTCAATTCTCACACAAAGACACCAAGCCACAAAGGGATCGTGGGTCATGGGTAAGGCGCCGGTTG
>JAIZWN010000370.1 GCA_020443945.1 Candidatus Thiosymbion ectosymbiont of Robbea hypermnestra
TGTAAATCCTGTCCTATTGGGGGTTTGCGACGCAGCTCGCGTTGAGCACTCGTGGTCTTAAGGCAAAGCCTCGCTAGAGATGTGCCACCGGAAATCGGCAGGAGCTCATTCACAAGGGCCCCTGGTAGAGATTCGGCATACCCGGCGGGCGCTTGCGAAATCGCTTATAGGCCCAGAGGTATTGCTCCGGACAGACCTCGACGGCATTCTCGATGCCTTGATTGAGGGCCGTCGCGCCTATGGTTTCGTCTTCGGAATCGATCCCCACGGGCGTCGGCAGGCAATGGAGGTGGAAACCGCGCGCGCGGGGCAAGCGCTCCGCGAACAGAAAAATCACGCGGGCCCCCGTCTTGCGCGCCAATCGATTGATCAGCAACATGGTCAAAGCCGGGACACCGAAGAAAGGGGCGAACACGGATCCGGG
This sequence comes from Candidatus Thiosymbion ectosymbiont of Robbea hypermnestra, assembly GCA_020443945.1. Lineage (GTDB taxonomy): Bacteria > Pseudomonadota > Gammaproteobacteria > Chromatiales > Chromatiaceae > Thiosymbion > Thiosymbion ectosymbiont_B. Next base: position 425 of record JAIZWN010000370.1, read on the forward strand.
GGTTACCCTGGGCTCCTGGTCGGGGAGGATGCCGACATACTCTCCCCGTCCGAGGGCCTGAACAAGTTCACGGATTCCCCGCCGGTCGATCGGAACCAACTCGGCGCCGGCGCGCCCCCGGACCTCGCGGATCAGCCGGTCCAGCATGGGTTGAGGTTTGTAGAAGGTCGTGGTGGGTCCCTGGGCGGAAAGATACAGCCCCGTCAGCTCCCAGGCGCCCAGGTGCGGGGACAGGACGATCACCCCGCGGCCGTCGTCACGGCGCAACAACTCGCCGCCGGAAACCCCGCGCACCAGCGAGAGAACCTGCCGGACCGGACGGAACCAGAGGTAAGCGATTTCGCTGTAGGTCTTGCCGTATTCGAGGAATGACCGCCGGCGAAAGGCAAGGGCGTGAACCCCATCCAGGCGCGGGAAGCAGAGCCGGATGTTGATCAGGGCATTGCGGCGCTGCCTGTTGGGGAGCTTCAACATCAGCCAGCCGATACAGGTCCCGAGATGGTGCGCCAGGGACAGGGGTAAGTGGGATAGGGCCCGCAGAACCCAGATTGCAAAGCGTTCGCGGAGGGTGTCCGAGGAATCGCATCGCCCCCGCCCTTTCCGATCCTCTCCCACGGCTACCTTCCGGGACATCGCAGGTCCGAGCTCGACATCTTCGTTGACAATCTCTTTATCACAAGAGGGGCGGCTATTCCCGCGCTCGCGCGCCTCGCATCCGGCCGCTTCTCGCCGCGCTGAGAACGCAAAATAAGGTGAAATGGGGTACTGGATGGCCGAGGCATGGGCAACTTTATTGCTTTCCAAGGGGTTATCATCATTTGGTCGCCTTGGTGTCTCACGGTCGGAGGCGCCGGCCACCCGCGGCGGGCAACAGAGTAGAACGGATTTGCCGGAAAGAACAGGGTGATCGACCGTTGACAGGTCGAGGACGACGGCAACAAAATGGCGGTTCCCGTCGAGTCGGCAAATCGATGCCGCGGCGGCGAGTATCCCATTGCAGCCTGTTTTGCATTCTCAAGGATCGGTCAGAATAAGGGAACCCGCCATATTCATCGGTTCTACACCAGCAAAATAGAGCGAAACAGTGTGCAGGGCCATCGTAAGGCGGTTCCGCAGCCAGATCCAGGCCGGCTCGGCGGCAGGCGACCGATTTTCCGGATCGCCCGTTATCCCGGCTTTCCCAACAACCCCATCTACCAGAGGAATGGTTATCCTATGACACCCGAGAATCGCTCCGCCTACTGGTCGGCGAATCTGCGTTTGCTGATCGTACTGCTTGCCATCTGGTTCGTGGTCTCCTACGGCTTCGGCATCATCCTGGTCGAGGCGCTCAACGCCATTCCGCTCGGTGGTTACAAGCTGGGTTTCTGGTTCGCCCAACAGGGCTCCATGTACACCTTCCTCGTTCTGATCTTCATCTACGCCATACGCATGGGTCAGCTCGATAAGAAGTTCGGCGTCCACGAAGATTGAGACACGGGGGAAACGACCGATGGATCTGAAAATTCTTACCTATGTCGTCGTCGGCATAACCTTCGCGGTCTACATCGGCATTGCCTTCTGGGCCCGCGCCGGCTCTACCGGCGAGTTCTATGTCGCCGGCAAGGGCGTCAATCCAATCGCCAACGGAATGGCCACCGCCGCGGACTGGATGTCCGCCGCCTCCTTTATCTCCATGGCGGGCCTGATCGCCTTCAACGGTTATGGGGCCTCCGTGTTCCTGATGGGGTGGACCGGCGGCTATGTGCTGCTGGCCATGCTGCTGGCCCCCTATCTGCGCAAGTTCGGCAAGTTCACGGTCCCGGAGTTCATCGGCGAGCGTTATTACTCCAAGACCGCCCGCATCGTGGCCGTCCTGTGCCTCATCATCGCCTCGATCACCTATGTCATCGGCCAGATGAAGGGGATCGGCGTGGCCTTCTCCCGGTTTCTGGAAATGAGCTACGAAGCGGGCCTGTATGTGGGCATGGGGGTCGTCTTCATCTACGCCGTTCTCGGCGGTATGAAGGGCATCACCTACACCCAGATCGCCCAATACTGCGTGCTGATCTTCGCCTACACCATCCCGGCGATCTTCATCTCGCTCAACCTCACCGGGATGCCGATCCCCCAGCTCGGGTTGGGCAGCGCAATGACCGACGGCTCCGGGATGCACCTGCTGGATAAGCTGGATCAGGTGGTCACCGAGCTCGGCTTCAAGGAATACTCGACCCAGATCATGGGCAGCAAGTTCAACATGTTCGTCTACACCCTGTCGCTGATGATCGGCACCGCGGGCCTGCCCCACGTCATCATCCGCTTCTTCACCGTGCCCAAGGTTGCCGATGCCCGCAGCTCGGCCGGGTGGGCCCTAGCGTTCATCGCCATTCTCTACACCACGGCCCCCGCCGTCGGCGCCATGGCCCGTCTGAATCTGATGGAAACCATCCAGACCGGCCCCGTGGGCGCGGAGACCGGCAACCTGGTCTACGACGAGCGTCCGCAGTGGTTCAAGAACTGGGAGACCACGGGTCTCCTGCAATTCGAAGACAAGAACGGCGACGGGCGCATCCAATACTACGACGACCAGAACGAGGCGTTCGCGGCCAAGGCCGAATCCTTCGGCTGGAAGGGCAACGAGATGGTCAAGGTGGACCGCGACATCATGGTCCTGGCCAACCCGGAGATCGCCAAGCTGCCGAACTGGGTCATCGCCCTGGTCGTGGCCGGTGGTCTGGCGGCGGCCCTCTCCACGGCCGCGGGCCTGTTGCTCGCCATCTCCTCAGCCATCTCCCACGACCTGCTCAAGGGCGTGTTCTGGACCGGCATCTCGGAGCAGGGCGAGCTGCGGGCGGGACGCCTCTCCATGGCCGGCGCCATCGCGCTGGCCGGCTACTTCGGCCTGCATCCGCCGGACTTCGCGGCCGGCACCGTGGCCATCGCGTTCGGGCTGGCGGCCAGCTCCATCTTCCCGGTGCTGATGATGGGCATCTTCAACAAGAAGATCAACAAGGCCGGCGCCGTCTGGGGCATGATCGCGGGCATCGGCGTCACCATGGCCTATGTGTTCCAGCACAAGGGGATCTTCTTCGTGCCGGGCACCAGCTTCCTGGGCGATATGGGGCCGAGCTGGTTCCTGGGGATATCGCCGAACGCCTTTGGGGCCGTCGGGGCGCTGGTCAACTTCGCCGTGGCGATCCTGGTCTCGAAGCTGACCGCGGAGCCCCCGGAGCATATCCAGCATCTGGTCGAGGACATCCGCGTCCCCAAGGGCCTCGGAGGGGCCACCGCGTAAGGCGGCAAAGACCCGAAGTGCTTATCTAGCGAGGCTTTGCCTTAAGACCACGAGGCGTGACCAACCGCACCGAAGAACCACGGATGTACACGGATAAACACAGATCACAATCCGTGTTTATCCGTGTCTGCCTCCGTGGTTCAAAGAATTTGCGATTCCCGCCCAACAAGAGACAGAACTGTTTCTGTGCAGTGCACCAACCTGACTCATTTGTAAAGATGCAGGTCCCTCAAGGAATCCTAGCCGGACGCTTCTCGCTACGCCTGAAGGGAGTCCCCCAAACGCGCTCAGGCGGCGTTACAGTGCTCGACAATAGAGTAGTGCCTTGCCTGGGCGCGTTTGGGGGGCTTAAGAGGATGCAAAACAGGGGGAAATGGAGTGCCTGGAGGTCTGTCAGGCGCCGACCGCTACCAGGGGCTCGACATGGTTTTTCGGTTTATGGACCGATAGATCATGGGTCACCTGAAGATTGAGCCAGAACTCCGGTGAGGTGTTGAATGCCTCGGCAAACAGCCAGGCCGTGTCGGGGGACACCCCCCGTTTGCCCCGGATAATCTCATTGACCCGCTGCACGGGAATACCCATATGCGCCGCAATCGCGGTTTGCGACAACCCCATCGGTTCGAGAAACTCCTTGAGCAATATGACTCCCGGATGGGTGGCCGTTCTGTGGGACGGTATCATATCGTCATCTCCGATTTCGTTGATGGGCGCCTTGAAGGTCCCCTAATGGTAGTCGATGATCCGGACCTCATAGGCATTCGAGTTCCGCCACTGGAATACAATGCGCCATTGGGCATTCACGCGAATGCTGTAGAGACCTTTGTAATCTCCTCTCAGTGCTTCCAGTCTGTTTCCAGGCGGTGATCTGAGGTCGTCCAATGACTGGGCTGCGTTGAGCACGTCCAGCTTGTAAAGCGCGGACGCGATGAGTTGCGAGGATAGTCGTCTGACACGGGCGTTCGACAGGCCGTGATACAAATCCGATGTCGCCCGATTTCCAAACGATGCAATCATGCGCGGAGATTAACGCCTTCACGGAACCTGTGCAACAGCATTCGGTCCTTCCGGGTTGCCAAAAAAAACAGAACCGCCCACATGGGCGGTTCTGTTTCAACCCTGGCGGGGCTAAGGATTCCTTGAGGGACCTGCATCTTTACAAATGAGTCAAGTTGGTGCGCTGCACAAAAACAGTTCTGTCTCTTGTT
>JAIZWN010000371.1 GCA_020443945.1 Candidatus Thiosymbion ectosymbiont of Robbea hypermnestra
ACCGAAAGCGGCGGCCTGATTCATTCTGCTTATGGACTGGAGGCACATCGGACTTGCAGTGGAACAGAGTATCTACGAACTTTGAACCACGGATGAACACGGATAAACACGGATCACAATCCGTGTTTATCCGTGTCTGCCTCGGTGGTTCTTCAGTGCGGTTGGTCACGCCTCGTGGTCTTAAGGCAAAGCCTCGCTGGAGCTCTGGACCAGCCTGCCGGGCGCTGGCTTTGCCTATCCTGCATTGCGGGGTGTCAGGGGGTGTCGGGGGTTGTTTCTTCGGTGTGGGCGAGCATGGGTTCGAGGATGCGCCGGGCGGTTTGCTCGAATTCTTCGCCGATGGGGTCGCGGCCACGGAAGGCGATGCGCACGGCGATCCGGTCCCGTTCCGGCGCGGGGTTGTGGCGCCCGCACCAGGCGTGCTCGAAGCCGCTGCCGTATTTCCGTTCTATCCACCAGGCCAGGGCGCTTTCGGGGAAGAAGGCGAGGGGTCGGCACAGGCCCTGTCGGCGCAGCGCGAGCAGGTCCGCGAGCAGCGCTTCCGCGTCGGCGACCGGCGTCAGGCGCAGGGTTCGGTCTCTGGCGATGAAGCTACTGGCCGGCTCGATTCCGGGCGGCGCCAGCAGGTTCAGGATCAGATGGCGCACCCAGGCCCGCAGTCGGTCTTTGGCGTTGAGCCGGCCGAGGCGGTAGTCGAGGAGTCCCGTGGTCCGGAGGTTGCCCAGCCGCCCTTGCAGGCGCAGGCCGGCCAGGGGGAGGTCTACCTCGAGGGGTTTTCTCTCTGCCATTCCCGCCGTCAGCTGGGCTTGCAGCCGTTGGACGAAGGGGGCCGCCGTTTCTAGTCGTGCGTCGAGGAGGAGTTCGCCGGGGGCGCCGTGGGGCAGGTCTCCCGCGCCGCGGAGGCGGGCGCGGATCGCGGCGCGCCCTTGCCCTGCCAACAGGCCGTGCAGCAGGGTCTGGTCGAGCTGGTAGCGTTCCAGTTGTTCCGCGTCGAAGGGTTCGGTGTCCGGCGGGGCCTGGGTTTCTTCCGAGAGCTTGAGCCCCAGGCGTTGGGTGAGGAAGTAGTGGGCCGGGTCGCGCAGGAAGTGGATCGGTTCTTCCAGCGCGAGGGTGCCGGGGGTCTCGTCCGGCTCCGGCAGGGGGGTGTCGAAGAAGGGGGGGCTCCCGGCCTCGGTCCGGGTTCGGGCCGCGGCCAGCCAGGTTTGCCCGTAGCTGAACAGGCGTTGGTCGCCGGCGTCGAAGTAGCGGCGGCTGAAGGGCTGCAAGGGGTGGCGCAGCACGAGCCGCTCGGCCGGGTCCGCGCCGTCGGGGAGCCGGTAGCCCCGGCGCAGGTAGTCCAGCAGCTCGTCGATCACGACGGAGGGGACTTTGAGGCTGTTGTCGCGCTCGTCGTTGCCGATCCAGCTCAGGTAGAGGATGTCGCGGGCCGAGAGCAGGGCCTCGAGGAACAGGTAGCGGTCGTCCCGTCGGCGGGAGCGGTCGCCGCGCCGGGGGTGCCGGGCCATGAGGTCGAAGGACAGGGGCCGCTGGGTGCGGGGGAAGTCGGCGCCGTTCAGGCCGATCAGGCAGACGACCCGAAAGGGGATGCTGCGCATGGGCACCAGGTTGCAGAAGTCGATCCGCCCGGTCAGGAAGCGCTGGGCGCCGCCGTCGGCCTCCAGGGCGTCCCGGATCAGGGCGCGCAGTACGTCCAGGGTGACGGGTTGGTCGAAGCCGACGGTTCCGGCCAGGGCCACGGCTTCGTCGAGTCCGTCGCGCACCGGTTGCAGTCGGGCCGCTTCCTCGTCGTCGGGGGCGAAGAAGGTCGCCAGCAGCTCGTTGACGGCGGACCGCCAGCCGGCCAGGCCGCGCGGTGTCGCCAGGCGCCGGCGCCAGGTGTCGAGGGCCTCGATGAAGGCCGCCAACCGGCCCAGATCGGCCACTTCGCTGCCTTCCAGGTCCGGGTAAGGCAGGACTCCCGCGTAGGGCTCGTGGTCCGCGTCGGGGGGCAGGGCATAGCCGAGGAACAGGCGTTTCAGGCCGAAATCCCAGGTGTTGGCCGGTTCGTCCGGCAGGTCCAGGTCGGCGCGCATGGCCCCGTCCGCGCCCCAGCGTATCCCGCTCTCCCGCACCCAGGCGCGGATGCGCTCCAATCCCTGGTCGTCGAGGCCGAGGCGTCGGCGGACCGCGGCGACCTCCAGCAGGGAGAGCAATTCGCCGGCCTCGAAGCGGCTGCCCGGCAGCGCGAGCAGGGAGCGCAAGGCGTCTACAATCGGCCGGTTGCCGGCCACCCGCCCCTCGGCAAGGGACCAGGGGATGGGCGTAGAGGTTTCCGCGGCGCCGAAGATCGCCTCTATGTAGGGGGCATAGCGGTCGATATCCGGGGCCATGACGATGATGTCCCGCGGCTCCAGGTCGTCGAGCTGCTCGAACAGGTGCAGCAGGCGATCGTGCAGTACCTGGATCTCGCGCAGGGGGCCGTGGGTGCTGTGGAGCTGGAGCGAGTGGTCGTCGGGGGCGATGACCCGCGGCTCCGCCGCCCGGGGGTCGATCAGGTCCAGCAGGTCCCGCTGCACCCGTTGCAGCAGACCCTCGCCGCGCGGGGCCACGAAGTGGTCATGGTCCAGGCCGCCGAGTTCGAGTACCTGATCGAGAAATACCTGCCCCGCGTGGCCGAGGGCGGCCAGCAGCGGATTGCCCAGATCCAGCAGCCCGGTAGGGTCCGGCCGCCCGGCCCGGCGGGCGCGGGCCCGCCGGCGCGCCTGGCCGGGCTCGTCCACCAGATCGGACCAGTACTCACGGCAGGGATTGAGGAAGAACAGATGCACCGGAATCCGGCCCGCCAGGGCGCCGAGCATCCGGACATAGACCGGGGCCAGAGCGCTCAGCCCGAAGAGACATACCCGCTCCGGCAGCAGGCTGGTATCGGGCTCGCCCCGCGTCAGCGCCGATTCCAGGTCGGCCAGCAGCCGCGCCCGGTGGACATGGTCGCCGTCGGCGCAGAGGGTGCGCCAGAGCGCGGCCTGCCAGTGCCGGTCCGCGCCCTGCTCCCAATCCAGGACCAGCTCCGGGCGAAAGACCAGGTATTGGTCGAACAGGTCCGCGATGCGTTGCGCCAGCCGATACAGCTTGAGTCCCGAGGCATCGTCGGCGAGATAGCGGCCGAGGGGGGTGAAGGCCGGCCGGTCGAGCAGCCCCGGCAGGTGCTTACGCACCCGCCACAGGAGGGCGCCCTTGTCGAACCGGATCGCCGCCGGTGCCTCGGGCAGCCAGACCTGCAACATCCGCCACAGGAAGCGCGCCGGCAGCGGGAACTCCAGACGGGCGGCGATGCCGTTGCGTTGCGCCAGCTGTTGGGCGACCCAGCGGGCCATGCCCCGGGTCTGGAGTACGATGATTTCGGACCGGAAGGGATCGGCCAGGGGCGCCGCGGTGACCCGCGCCAGCTCCCCGGCCAGCACCTCCAGCCGATTGCTGTGATAGACCTGGAGCATGTCCCCCGCTCGTTTTCAGGTTCACTGATGCGGTTCGCTTCACTCACTGCCCATCCTATGGGAGCTACTAAAAGTATCCTGTCAATCCTGAAAAATCCTGTGAATCCTGTCCTTTTAGAAGGTTGCAATGAGTATCCAGCCGGATTGATGGGCACGCGGCGCTGTGGGCACTCGACCAGCCGCCGGGGTTTGGGAACCGCCGTGGCCTGACCGGAACGCTCGACCGGCTTGCTGGGCGCTCGCTTTGCCCATCCTACCCGGCTCGCTATGTATCTAAGGGGCGTTCTCAATTCTCACACAAAGACACCAAGCCACAAAGGGATTGTGGGTCATGGGTAAGGCCCCCCTCGGCCGTCATTCCGGCAGGGATTGCCGGAACCTGCCGGTGCCAGGGATGGCAAGTCACCGGAACCTGTGAGGTCCAAC
>JAIZWN010000372.1 GCA_020443945.1 Candidatus Thiosymbion ectosymbiont of Robbea hypermnestra
ACCGAAAGCGGCGGCCTGATTCATTCTGCTTATGGACTGGAGGCACATCGGACTTGCAGTGGAACAGAGTATCTACGCAAGCTGCCGGTATCCGCCAAACCATCCGGCCGTCATTCCGGCTGGGACGCCGGAATCTAGGTGCCAGGGATGGCAGGTTGCAGGAACCGCCGAGACTCATTTCAGGCGCCGGCGCTCATTTCCTGTTACACCGAAAAAAGACTCGGCGCTTGTGCGATGCTGCCGGTTTGCCGTCCCTGGGCGACGGCAGATTCCGGGGTCCCACCCGGAATGACGGCGAGGTGCCGGATCACGGGTCTTTACGGACCCGATACCGCTTTGGGTGCAGACCTGCCGGCGGTTACGAAATCTTCCTGCCGAGAGAGGGGCTTTCAAGCTTAACTTAGATGGCATTGCGGTGGTGCCAACCAAAACGAAGAAAAATCCTGTCAATCCTACAAATCCTGTTAATCCTGTCCTATTAGCACGGATCGATGGACACGCTTCGCTTTGTGCGTTCTGTAAGCGGCGCTGGCTCGCGGGACCCTGGGGGATGCCTGGGGCTCTAAACCGGCTTGTCGGGCGCTGGCTTTGCCCATCCTACGGGCTACCAACCAGCTAAAGCATCAGTCCAGCATGTGGGTTGCCCAGAGGCGTCCCCGCAGCCCGATGCCGGTGGTGTAGCCGACGGTGGCGAACCGGATACGGTTGCCGCTGTCCAGTACGAAGCTGGCGGGCACCCCGGATACCCCCCAGGCGGTCGCCAGCCCCCCGAGGGGGTCCGGGATGACCGGGAAGGAGAGGGACTCGCGCTTCATGTGCCCCAGGATTTCCGCGGCTCCTCCGGATTGGATCGCTATCGTGATGACGTCGGAGTCCCGCGCGATGGCGTCGATGGCGTCGTCGCCGAGCCGGCACATGGGGCACCAGGTGGCCCAGAAATGGACCAGGAGCGGCCGGTCCCGCGGCTTCCCGAGATCGAATGTCCCCCCGCCCGCGAGCTCTCCGGCCAAGGCGGGGGCAGCGCCGCCGACGAGGGATCTCGTCTGCCACCAGTGCAGGCCGGCGAGGATCGCCAGGATCAGGAGGAGGTGGCCGAGCCACCGGCGGCCACGCCTTTGGGGGCCGCTGTTCTTGGTTTTGTTTTCCATGCTCGCAGGTGGTTTGCCGGTTCGTGTCGGGGCCGATCCGCCCTCATTCCCGCGCCGCCCGTGGGTGCGGGTCCGTGGGTTTGTCCTGGGATATAGGGGGCCAATGGCGTATTTCCATCTCCGGTAGCAGGTGCGCCTCCACGGTCACCGCTTGCTGGGCGTCCGTAATGCCGTATTGCTCGTATCCGTAGTACTGATAGTAGCAGTCGTCCCGTTGTGGGATTACCTGGAGCCAGGGCCGTTCCGATATCGCGGGGAATATGAAGGGCTGCGCGTCGCAGGGACGGATCGGATTATCCCGCAATAGCGAGGGATGGGGTTGCAGCGCGATGTGGAGTGGCAAGTGGTCGCGGACCCGGAGCAGGGATTCGACGAAGGCGCTCTGGCGTGGCGGTGCCGGCACGAAGGCGAGTGCGCTGGCCCGATAGTAGCTTCTCAGGCTCGCCAGGACGATGAGGGCGATGCCGAGGAGCAGCAGGGTCGTGTCCCGCACCCGCCGACGATGGAGCCGCTCCGTAGCCAGGGTGGCGACCGTCGGCAGCGCCACGAAGAAGGCGATGTTGGAGAAGTAATAGAGGGCAAGACCGGGAATGTAGAAGGAGAATACGGCCGCCGCGCCGGAAATGACGGTGGCGAGTGAATAGAGGGCAACGGGGTCTTTCCATAAGGCCGCGATTCCCTGCCGGTATACCGCCCGCCCGATCAGGAGCCAGGAGAACGAGAAGTGGGCGACGAGGAAGCTCAGGGTGACCAGCGCGGCCAGGATCAGGATGTGCCAGGGTACCTGGTTCTCCGCGCGCAAGGCGTCCATGACCTCGGAGGTCCAGGCGTCGCCGAACGAGAAGACGTGAACGAAGTTGAGCACTAAACGGAGGATGTTGTGAGGGCCGGCCGTGATCCATTCGCTCATGCCGCCGAGGGTGGCCCGCGCGGCCACCACCGCGGTGGCGACCAGGGCCGCCGGGGTGGCGATGCGTTCCAGGACCGGGCGCTCCCCCGGAATCAGGAGCAGGCGCACGAGCCAGAGCCCGGCGAAGAGTAGTCCGACCGAGACCTTGGTTTCCGCCATGAGCGCCGCGATCAGCGGGATTAAAAGAAGGTCGGAGACGCGCAGGCGGGTCTTGAAGAGCAGGGGGAATCCGAGCAGAAAGAGCCCCAGCGCGATCATGTAGGAGGCGGATACCAGGTAGGATTCCCAGAACAGCCAGGGAGAGAGCAGGCGTGGGGTTACCACCAGCAGGAGGCAGACCAGCCCCCACGCGGTTGACAGGTCTAATCGCCCCGTGCGGTCGAGCAGCGCGGCGCCGGCCACCGCGCTGAAGATCAGGAGTGGAATAAAGAGTACCGCCGGGGCGACGCCATAGACCTCGAAGACGCCGCGGCCGGACAGGAGACTGAGGCCGGCCACCAGGGTGTGGGAGAGGATGTGATAGGGCGTTTCCACCAGACCATGCAGGCCCGTGGAGACGACGCCGTAGTTTTTGATCATCGCCGCGATACCGGCGTGGTACAGGGCGTCGCGATGGACGTTACCCGCGGGTAGGCGGTGTAACATGTCGAACGTGGTTTCCAGGGGGGAGGAGAAGGCGGCCGCGGCGCCGATGATCCCCATGAGCAGCACCGATCCCCAGTGGCGGCGGCTTACCCGCAGGAAGCGTAGCGTGTACAGGAGGGCGCAGGCCGCGCAGGCGTAGAACAGGGTCACCAGCCAGGGCTGGCGGGCGGCGGTCATTGCCCAGAGCAGCAGGTAGGTGAGCGCCAGCCCCCAGATCGGGCTGCCGAGGGACCGCGCCAGGGTGTAGAAGATCGCCAGGACCGCGAGACAGGCGAGGGCAACCAGCCCCGAGCGTTCGAATACCGCGGCATTCAGCAGGAGCAGATTCCCGCCGAGGAAGCCGCCGCCCGCGGTCGTCAGCAGGGCGGCGAACAGTAGATTCAGGCGCGTTTCCGGGAGCCGGATCGCATCCACCAAACCTTGACCGGACGCGGCGCTGGAAGGGACGGCGAGGGTTGGCATGGATGGTGGTGTCTTAGGGGATGTTCTCAATTCTCACACAAAGACACCAAGCCACAAAGGGATCGTGGGTCATGGGTAAGGTGCCGGTTGGCCGTCATTCCGGCAGGGATTGCCGGAACCTGCCGGTGCCAGGGATGGCCAGTCACCGGAACCTGTGAGGTCC
>JAIZWN010000373.1 GCA_020443945.1 Candidatus Thiosymbion ectosymbiont of Robbea hypermnestra
CGTAGATACTCTGTTCCACTGCAAGTCCGATGTGCCTCCAGTCCATAAGCAGAATGAATCAGGCCGCCGCTTTCGGTAGGGCGTAGAAGCGGTGGCTCTCAAAGGGGGTGCGCGTCTTGAGCATAGCGTGGATGGCGTGCAGAAGCTTGCGCATGACGGCACAGACGGCCTGGAGTTTGGTCAGGCCCCGGTTCTCGATCAGGTGACGGTAGTCACCGCGCACGTGCGGATTATGGCGCACGGCGCTCAGCGC